>NZ_JBIVHR010000028.1:0-63205 GCF_044749305.1 Pseudomonas sp. NPDC089534
TTGCAGGCCGGCCTGGTCGACGAACTGGCGGTAGACCGCGACGAACTGCTGGCCAAGGCCCGGGCCTGGATCCTGGCCAACCCGAACGCGGTGCAGCGTTGGGACGTGAAGGGCTACCAGATTCCCGGCGGTACACCGTCGAACCCGAAAGTCGCGCAGATGCTGGCCATCGCGCCGTCGATCCTGCGCACGAAAACCCAAGGCACCTTGCCTGCGCCGGAGAAGATCCTCTGCGCGGCGGTGGAAGGCGCGCAGGTGGACTTCGATACCGCGCACCTGATCGAGACCCGCTACTTCACCGAACTGACCACCGGCCAGGTCGCGAAGAACCTGATCGGCACGTTCTGGTTCCAGCTCAATGAAATCAATGCCGGCGGTTCGCGCCCGCAGGGGCATGCGCCCTATGTGACGCGACGGGTGGGCGTGCTCGGGGCCGGGATGATGGGGGCGGGGATCGCCTACGTCAGCGCGGCGGCGGGCATCGAGGTGGTGCTCAAGGACGTGAACCTCGCCGCGGCCGAGAAGGGCAAGGCCCATTCGGCGGCGTTGCTGGACAAGAAAGTCGCCCGCGGCCACCTGAGCGCCGAGCAGCGCGACGCGGTGCTGGCGCGGATCCGTCCCACCGAAAGCGATGCCGACCTGGCCGGCTGCGACCTGATCATCGAGGCGGTGTTCGAGGATCGGGAACTCAAGGCCAAGGTGTCGTCGGCCGCGCAACAGGTGGTCGGCGCCGACGCGGTGATCGCGTCCAACACTTCCACGTTGCCGATCACCGGCCTGGCGACGGCGGTGCCGGATCCGGGCAAGTTCATCGGACTGCATTTCTTCAGCCCTGTGGACAAGATGCCGCTGGTGGAAATCATCAAGGGTGCGCACACCCGCGACGAGACCCTGGCCCGCGGCTTCGACTTCGTCCTGCAAATCAAGAAGACCCCGATTGTCGTCAACGACAGCCGCGGTTTCTTCACCTCGCGGGTGTTCGGCACCTTCACCAACGAAGGCATCGCCATGCTCGGCGAAGGCATCAGCGCGCCGATGATCGAAACCGAAGCGCGCAAGGCCGGGATGCCGGTGGGGCCGCTGGCGATCTCCGACGAAGTTTCCCTCAGCCTGATGAGCCATATCCGTCTGCAAACGGCCAAAGACCTGCAAGCGGAAGGGAAACCGCTGATTGAGCACCCGGCGTTCGCCGTGATTGACTTGCTGCTCAACGAATTCAAGCGGCCGGGCAAGGCGGCGGGAGGCGGTTTCTATGACTATCCGGCCGGCGGCCAGAAACACCTCTGGCCTGAGCTGAAGACCCGTTTCGAAAAGCCCGATGGGCAGATCTCGCCGAAGGATGTGCGCGACCGGCTGCTGTTCGTGCAGGCCCTGGAAACGGTCCGCTGCGTGGAGGAGGGCGTGTTGATGTCCACGGCCGACGCCAACGTCGGCTCGATCTTCGGCATCGGTTTCGCGCCTTGGACCGGCGGGGCCTTGCAGTTCATCAACCAGTACGGCGTGCAGGACTTCGTGGCCCGGGCGCAGTACCTGGCCGAACAGTACGGCGAGCGTTTCGCGCCGCCGGCCCTGTTGCTGGAGAAGGCGGCGAAGGGGGAACTGTTCTGACGGCGCCCTGACAGGGGATCGGGCGCATTCCGGGGCTTGCCTTGCCGGGTGGTTTCGAGGCAGGCTCTGGGGTGTGCATTATTCCCATCACGTGTCAGGTATTTTTTATGTCGCTACGCATCTGCATTCTGGAAACCGACATCCTGCGTCCGGAGCTGGTCGATCAATATCAGGGTTACGGGCAGATGTTCCAGCGCCTGTTCTCGCAGCAGCCGATCGCCGCCGAGTTCACCGTCTACAACGTGATGCAGGGCGATTACCCGAGTGACGACCTGATCTTCGATGCGTACCTGGTCACCGGCAGCAAGGCCGATTCGTTCGGCACCGACCCGTGGATCCAGACCCTCAAGCAATACCTGCTGACCCGCTACGAGCGCGGTGACAAGCTGCTCGGCGTGTGCTTCGGCCATCAGCTGCTGGCGCTGCTGCTGGGCGGCAAGAGCGAGCGCGCCACCCAGGGCTGGGGCGTCGGCATCCACAACTACAAGATGGCCGCCAAGGCACCGTGGATGAGCCCGGTGCGGGAAGAGCTGACGCTGCTGATCAGCCACCAGGACCAAGTCACCGCCTTGCCGGAGAACGCCACGGTGATCGCCTCCAGCGACTTCTGCCCGTTCGCGGCGTACCACATCAACGATCAGGTGCTGTGCTTCCAGGGCCATCCGGAATTCATTCACGACTATTCGCGGGCGCTGCTGGACCTGCGCCAGGAAGCCCTGGGCGAACAGGTCTACAGCAAGGGCGTGGCCAGCCTCGAACACCAGCACCATGGCACCACGGTGGCGGAGTGGATGATGCGCTTTGTGGCGCACAAGCCGGAAACGGCCTGACCTGCCCCTGTGGCGAGGGAGCTTGCTCCCGCCGGGCCGCGAAGCGGCCCCAGCCATGGGTTCCCTACAGCCACCCCGACTTCTTGAAGCTCGCCCACAATCCCACGCAGCCCACCGTGATGAACCCCAGCACGCCGAAATAGCCGTAGTGCCAACTCAGCTCCGGCATGTTCTGGAAGTTCATCCCGTAGATCCCGGCCACCGCCGTGGGGAATGCCAGGATCGCCGCCCACGCCGCGAACTTGCGCTGCACCACGCTCTGGCGTGACGCTTCCAGCAACACACCGATCTCGATGGTCTGGCTGGCGATGTCCGCCAGGGTCGTCAGGTCTTCCATCTGCCGCGTCACGTGGATCTGCACATCCCGGAAGTAGGGACGCATGTTCTTGTCGATGAACGGGAAGCTCAGCTTCTGCAGTTCCTCGCCGATCTCCACCATGGGCGCCGCATAGCGCCGCAGGCGCAGGACGTCCCGACGCAGGCCATGAAGCTTCTGGATGTCATGTTCGTTCAGGGCGCTGCACAGCACGTTGCGCTCCAGCTCGTCGATTTCGGCATGGATCGCTTCGCCCACCGGCTGATAGTTTTCGATCACGAAGTCCAGGATTGCATACAGTACGAAATCTTCCCCGTGCTCAAGCAGCAGCGGACGCGCCTCACAACGTTGGCGGACATGGGCGTAGGACGCCGAGTGGCCGTTGCGGGCGGTGATGATGTAGCCCTTGCCGGCAAAGATATGGGTTTCGATGAATTGCAGGATGCCGTGCTGGCGCACCGGCGAGTAGGTGACGATGAACAGCGCGTCGCCGAAGGTTTCCAGCTTCGGTCGGCTGTGTTTTTCCAGGGCGTCTTCGATGGCCAGTTCGTGCAGGTTGAACTGGCGTTGCAGGTTGGCCAGCTCCTGGGCGTTCGGCTCTTCCAGCCCGATCCAGACGAAGTGCCCGGTTTTCGCGGCCCAGGCCGCGCCCTCGTCGAGGGTGATATTGGTGACTTTCTTACCGGCACTGTAAACCGCAGCAGCGACAACTCGACCCATGGTGGTGATTCACTTCTTCTTGGCAGATGACAGGAGTCTCAGGCTTCAGCTTAGCCGTGTGGCCGCATGAGAGTCCGTGCAATCTGCATCGTTCACCGGCAAAAGAAAACCCGCACGGGGCGGGTTTCATCTTCAGGCGGCCTGCAGTTGCCGATCCATCGCGTCGATGCATTCGCGCATCTGCTCCTGGCACTGGGCCATGAGCCGGGGCATGTCGTCCATCGTCAACCCTGCCGTAGGAATCGCCGGCAACGAGCGAATGAGCACGTTGCCGCTGCGCCAGCGGTTCAGACGCATGTGGTTGATGTAATTGCTGACGCACACCGGAACGATCGGCACGCCGGCGGCGATCGCCATCTGGAACGCGCCTTTCTTGAACGGCAGCAGTTCCTTGCCCAGGTTGCGGGTGCCTTCCGGGAACACCCAGATCGAGGTGTCCTCATGCTGCAGGGTATGGGTGGTGGTCAGCATCGACTTGCGCGCCTTGTGCGCGTTCCCACGGTCGATCAACACGTTGCCGGCCAGCCAGAACAACTGGCCGAACAGGGGCACCCATTTCAGGCTCTTCTTGCCGATGCACACGGTGCGGTAAGGCACCACGTTGCCGAACACGAACAGATCGTAGTTGGACTGATGGTTGGCGATGATCACGCAGCTCGCTGGCTTGTCCATCAGTCCGCCGACCTCGGCCCTGACCTTCAGGCGCAGGATGCACATGGCCGGCAATGCGTAGAGACGGGCGCACAGGCGGCTGTTGTCCGGATTGAACGGCCGGCACAGGCCGAGGATCACACCCAGCACGCCGGCAAGAATAAAGTGCAGCCCCATCAACAACATACGTAACGCAAACAGCATTTTCACGCCCACCGGGACAAAAAGGTGGCGCAGTGTACGGATGTGCACTGTTTTCGGCAATTGCCGCTCAAGAGTCCGGAGATAGGCGATGTTTAAGCGCATGTTTCCGACTCGTTGGTCAGATGCGATCTAGAGCGTTGTCGGAGGATTCAAATGCTCATGTAAGAAAAAGCCCGACGCGACGGCCGGGCTCTCTGTTTGTTGCGGGATGGCGGGGCAGGGGGCCTATCCCAGATGCTCCTGATCCTGAATGATCGCGTTGTCCAGGGTTTCCAGCAGAGCCTTGCGCACCTTGAGCTTGGTGTTCTTGTGCGCGGTCATGTTGATCTTCTTCAATTGACGTGCGGCGGCGAGGGCGGCGCCTTGCAGTTCTTCGGCCGACACCACCTTATCCAGGAAGCCGGCGTCCACGGCGGATTGCGGATCGAACATCTCACCGTTGATCACCGAGCGGTGGAAGGCCGAGCGGCGCAGGCGGTCACGGGCCAGCTCGATGCCGGCGTGGTGCATGGTCATGCCGATCTGCACCTCGTTCAGGCCGATGCTGAACGGGCCGTCGACGCCGATGCGGTAGTCGGCGGACAGCAGAATGAACGCGCCCTTGGCGACCGCATGGCCAGGACAGGCGACGATCACCGGGAACGGGTGCGACAGCAGGCGGCGGGCCAGGGTCGAACCGGCGGTCACCAGCGACACCGCCTCTTTAGGGCCGGCCGTCATCACCTTCAAGTCATACCCGCCCGACAGGATGCCCGGCTGACCGGTGATGATCACCACGGCACGGTCGGTCACCGCCCGGTCCAACGCTGCGTTGAACGCGGCGATCACGTCCGGGGAAATGGCATTGACCTTGCCGTTGCTGAGGGTCAGGGTCGCGATGCCGTCTTCGAGGTGGTAGGCAATCAGGTCGCTCATGACGCTATTCCTTGTAAGAAAGATGGGGCAGACGTTACCCAGCGACGTAGGTCAGGTAAAGCGCCGTGACTGACCCGCCGGTCACCGCCATCCAGTTGCTGAGCCGTATGGAAGGCATTCGCGCTGCTGAAGACGGCCTTGCGCCGACCGGAGAATGGCCGGTTTGCCATGGCCGGGAACCCGCAGAAACAGGTAAATGCCTTAACCGCATGAAAATTCTGAAAAAAACCTTTGCCATCGGAAAAGCTTTCGACTACATTAGCGCGCCTCGACAGACGCAACGCGAATGACGAGATACGGTGAAGTGTCCGAGTGGCTTAAGGAGCACGCCTGGAAAGTGTGTATACAGGAAACTGTATCGAGAGTTCGAATCTCTCCTTCACCGCCAAATTATAGAACCGCAAACCCCTGATTTTCCTAGAGAAGGTCAGGGGTTTGTGGTTTTTGGCGTTCTAAAAATGGCCATATGGGACTGATATGGGACTGGCGCACTGTTCTGGTGCGAAAAATGGATGCTGCGAGCGCGCCGTTGGTGATGATTCGATTCCCCTGAGAGCGGCGACATGTCGAGGCAGGCCAGCAGCACCGACAAGGCGCATAAGGGCTTCAAGCCCAAGACCTTGGCAGTGTCGCTGACGATTCCGTTTGTCGATCAAACGCAACTGATCGACCTCATGCGCCTGGCCGAAGCCACGGCCGGCGGTGGCCAGCTCCACCTGTACCGCGTCGTCAACGACACCGCCGAGGCCTTCGGCGTGCGCCAGGTGGAGTTCTCCGAGGGCGTCAGCGCCCGCGAGGCGGACAACCTGAAAGCCTGGCTGGTGCAATTCACGCTGAGCGAGCGCGAGTCGAATCCGGAGAAGGTCGAAGAGCGCCGCGCCGACAACAAGGTGAACGCCCAGGGCGCGCCGGGCTGCGCGGTCGGCGAAGGCGGCAGCGCTTCGGGCGACAAGCCCGAGCTGAGCGGCTTTGAAAAGGTGCTGGGCCGTGTGGATAGGTGGCTGGGCGGGAGTGAGAAGGCATGAAGCTGCACAAGGTGCTGGCCGTCAACGGATCGCGGGTGGCCCTGGTCAAGGAGGACGTCCGGCTGGACGCCACCAGCCCCGGCCGGGCGAACTTCACCGTGCAGTCCGCCGTTGCGCTGAAAGGCCTGGTGACGCTGGACATCGGGTACAACGACGGTCCGCTGCACCGCGACTAATGCGGTAGAGCAGGTGCTGTTCTGCCGCGAGCTGGCCGCAGTGCTGGCCAACCCGCTGCCGCTGAACCTGCGTCACGTCGATCTGCGTGCCGTGCTGGCCGCCATCAGCGAGCAGACCGGACTGCGCTTCCGCGTGCCGGACCGGCCCTATGCCAGCGTGAAGGCGCCGTACTTCTACAGCCTCGCCGCCGGCTACCAGGCGATGGACAGCCATGCCCGGGTGTTCAGCATCCCCGACTTCACCTGGCACCAGGCGGGCAACGGCGAGGTGTTCGCCGGCAGTTGGGCCGACAGCTTCTTCGGCGCACGGGTGCCGCTGCAGATCCCCACGGAGCTGTTCGACGGCTACCAGGGCAACCAAAGCGCGATGGTCGCGGCCTTTCCCGGGCTTCGGCCAGGCGCAACGATCAACAACGGCGAGCGCATCACAAGCGTGGCGCTCGACAACGACCAGATGGCCATCCGATGGAAGACGCTTTCCGCCGCTCAGTAGAGCGCCAACTCCCCGAACTCACCGGCGGTTACCACCTGCCGCGCTTCGCCCAGGTCACCGCCGTGGCCGATGCGCCGGCGGATGCCGGCATCTGCGACGACTACCGCCCGCGCTACGCCGTGGATATCGTCGTCCTGGGCCCGGACGACCAGCTGGATCCGGCCCTGCCGCCGCTCACCGTTGTCCCCTTGCCGTTGCCGACCGGCGGCGAGGAAATGGGCGTCTACGCCTTCCCGGAGGAGGGCACGCGGGTGGTGGTGTGCTTCGTCTACGGCCTGCCGAACAAGCCCTACATCCACTCGATACTGCCCCATGGGTAGAGCATGCCGAAGGTGCCGAAAGGCGACCAGGTCTGGCAGCACAGCGGCGCCGCCCAGCAGCGCGTCGATGCCGACGGCAACTGGCTGCGCCAGACGGACGGAAAGATCCGGGATCAAGCGATCGAGCGCGAGGTTGAAGCCCTGGACAACCGCGAGCAGTTCCAGAGCCACACACGGGCGGTTGATGATCATTCGACCGAGACGGTGGGAGGTGTGAAAAAGATCGAGGCGCTGGGCGCAGTCAAATTGCTGTCGGGCGGGTCGGCCAGCTTGGCGGCGGTGGACGATCTGCACCAAGCGACTGGGCGAGATCTGAATTTAGTTGTGGGGCAGAAGCACAACGCCACGGTAGGTGGCGACATGCAGGAACGGATTGAGGGCTTGCGCATGAGTGTAGCTGCTATTAGCCAACGCCTGGAGTCACCGAAGAACTGGATCGGATCTACGGATGTGAATCTCTTCCAGATAGTGTGTCACACGCTTGACCTTCTGCGAGCTATGAATTCTGAGCTTGCGTTGCATACGCATGGCCCAACCCCTGCGCCCTCTAATGCTTCGACATTCACGGATCAAGCTTCGCGAGCGATGAGGCTCGGAGCCACGTTGAAGACCGTGACATCCTAAAATTGATATTTTTTGATTTCGGACCGAGTCAAATGGGCTTGTTCTAAATGCTTCTCGTCTCTGCTCCAGATTTGCCAAGCGTTTTTCCGCTGCGAAGGGTAGGTGATAACGCTCCCATGGCGGCATGCCATCACCGCTGATATTCTCTAGCGGATAAGAGTCAGGTTTCATTTTTAGCCAATGAATCTGCACGTTTGAACATACAAAATTACCGCGAATCAACTTCAATAAGGATATGGAAATGGACATTGGCCGGTCAGAGCTTGGTGGGAAACCATCTTTAGTTGAAAGTTTTGAGATTCATGGTTTATATGGTTATCGAAGTATTGGGATGTCGTCTAGCTACGCTGCGACTATTCTCATTGCGAAAAATGGATCAGGAAAAACGACTCTTCTATCCGCAATGGACGCATTTCTTCGCCGACAATTCGTAAGGCTCAATGATCTAGTATTTGACAAGATAGTCTGCAAACTCAGTACATTTGCTGAGCCTCTAGAATTGACCAGGGCCGATTTAAATGATTTTGTAAACGCATCTGTACGTGCTGAGCTTATTGCAGGTGCTCGGAAACTAGGCGTTGAGGAAGTAGAGCTATTTAATTTCTTGGAGGGTGAGTATTCTTCCGGGAGTTTTGCGGCAGTTTATGATTCTTCCAGTAAGCTTTTTAGTTCGATAGTTCGAGCTAGTAATTATTCATCTCGAGATGCCGTAGAGTTTTGTCAAAAAATTCGAGAAAGTTATTATTGTTCCACGCCAAATTTAAGCAAATTATGGACGGTGTTGACTGAAACTTTTAAAAACGTAGACATAATTTATCTGCCGACGTACCGCAGAATTGAACTTCCGATATATGATGATGATGTGGAAGGACAAAGTCCTCGGCGACCAAAGCCAAATATTCGTATACCTGAAAGAGGACTTTTTTCGGGAAATATTCAGTTTGGTCTCGGAGATATATCAGAGCGGTTGCGTGAGTTGAATCAGTCCATGCTAATGGAATCAAATGCCAGCTATAGAGAGATTAGTGCGAATATCATTAATGATTTGTTGGATGGCAGTTTTGAACGGCACTCAACAAATACAGAGCATCTTCCTGAAAGGGATGAGTTGCAGTTATTTTTTTCGCGATTGAAAGACGTAAGGAATAGGATTGGTCCATATGGAGATGTATCTATTCCCGATATTGACAAGGTCTACAATAGGCAGGCCGATACTGAGTCGAATAAATTTCTTTTCTATTTTTTGGGTAAGCTAAACGCCACTATTCAGTCGACCAGAAAAATTGAGGGAATTGTCGAGGCGTTTATTGATAGTTGTAACAAGTATCTTTCTAGTCAGGATCCGAGCACTGAAACTTCTAGTGAGGCTTTCATTGATAGGCGGGTAGATGGAAAGGTTCTGTGCCTCAATCGTCGCAATCTAACTGTTCATGTTGAGAGTCTGCCCCTTAGAAGGAAAATCAAATTGAATGCTCTCTCATCAGGGGAGAAGCAGATGATTTCGTTGTTTGCAAAAATGTTTCTATATGAGAAAAATAAGTTAGTGCTGATTGATGAGCCCGAACTTTCTTTGTCTATAGGCTGGCAGAGAGAAATTCTTAAAGATATTTTGAAGGCACCTAACTGTGTTCAGATAGTGGCTATTACTCACTCACCGTTCATTTTTGATAATGAGTTGGAACCGTTTGCTAAGTCTCTGAAGTCGTCAATCAATGAGGCCGCGCTAGCTCAGCAGCAGGCGCTCGATGGAAATGAAAACTTCATGGAAGAAGAAAATAATGACAGTCTTTTCTGAGTTGCCTGTAATAGATAAAGAACTGGAGTCGATGAAACAGGCACGTCAGGTATCGTCTGTTTTGAAGATTTCTATTCTTTCGATTCGATCACAATTGGCTACTGTACCAATTTTTGTTTTCGAAGGGCCGGATGACAAAGCTACGTATTCGCAATGGATAAGGAGAATCGCTCCAAATTTGGTATATGAACCATTGCCAGCCAATGGTAAAGATCAAGCCCTAAAGCTTTGGGATTCGCTGATCAGAGATAAAGATGATTTAATAAACGATATCTATGTTTTTGTAGACAGAGATTTTGATGATTTAAAGGGGCGCGAAACGCATCCTAATATATTTATGACGGAGCGTTACGCAGTCGAAAACTACGTGGTGTGTGAGAAGGTTTTAGATGAGATTCTGAAGGATGAGCTTCATTGTCATGCTCAGCCGGAAGTGCGCGCGAGTGTTATCGCGCATTTTGCTAAAGCATATATAGACTTCCAAAGTGTGGTCAAAGATATAAATTTTATTATTTTTTGCGCCAGGAAACTCAGAATTGATGTTGATTCAATGCCCAAGAAAATGTCAAAAATCGCGTCGCTGAGCTTAGATGGAATGGCACCCGCAGATCCACCGTGTGCATCACTTCTCGAGCTAAAACGAAGCATTACAACCGAAGAAGCTGAAAAGCTGAGGGCGGAATTTGATCAACTAGAGTCACCGCATAGAATGCGAGGAAAATTTCTTCTTTTGTTTTTCTCTAAATGGCTAGAGCTTCTTTCAGTTGAGCGATTACGGCAAGAGAGGAAGTTGATGGGTTCGCTGCCAAAAGTTACGAAAGTTGGAGCAAGCTCTTTCTCCATAGGTAGCTTAGCCTCACGTTCTTCGCTTCCGGAAGGTTTGGATTCTTTTCTGGCTCGAATACCTGGTAATCTGAAGTGTGGGCCTGGTCAAGTTGCAGCTAGCATCCACGCATAGTAGTAAAATTGTATTAAAAATAAAAGTCTGTCGTTTTTTATCGATAGGCTTTTTTGTTCTTCTTGGAGTGTTGGAGTGTTGGAGTGTTGGAGTGTTGGAGTGTTGGAGAAACAGAGAAAAGAATGCCGGTTTACTTAGTTAAATCAATCCATAATTCGTCATCGCATTCTTCTTGTTAGCGAATGATCTTGCCCTGTAGGTCCGGTTTCACCTTATTAGTACTGATGGAACAGAACCAGGCTGGCAGTTGGCGCAGGGGAAGACAAGTCATCGCGTACTGTTTGCCATCTCCCCCAGTTGTCACCATTATCGGTGATAATCGAATCGCTTGCTTAATTGTAATGTTGCACCTGTTAAGTGGAGCCTATATTTTCAACGATCGCCTTCATGGATACATGAGGTTCATCGTCCTAGCCTACGAAACACTACAGTATCTTCATAAAATTAACCGGCCTTCAGTTGGTTCTGCATTTTCTATTCCTTAAGCTTCCTCGGCGCGGCGACATCTACCACTGACTTGCAACGGCACGAGGTTCATGTCCGCCCGTGGCCGTTCGTACCTGATGTTCCGAAGGCATTGGTGAAAAACGTCCAGCCTCGAAAAAATCCATCGAAAAAGCACTTATCCCCCTCCCGCCGGCGGGCTATGCATCCGTTTTTTTTGCAAAGGTCAGAGCGGTGCAAGCACCGGCCCCGTCCAAGCCTGCTGCGGGGGCTGTGGGCGTTGTTGTGATTGCACACTGAAAAAGGTGCAGGGGCCCTGCACAGCGTTATGGAGCGGCGGCGAGCTCGTCTGGAGAGTGAAACGCCCGGCGGGCAGGGGGTACGGTCCGGAAAACCTGCTGCACAGGGTATTTTCTTTTTCGGACCTGTTCACACCAACGGCTATCCGGCACAGCCGAGTCCGCTTGCAAAGCGGCTGTAGGGCCCAGTGTGCTTGGCTCTCCGGTGTTTTGCGGCATTGCATCACGTTACCAAGAGTCCCCTGGCAATCAGTACCATTTGCATGATGCGAAAAGCGTCGGAAAGGGCTGTCGCTTGGGCCATTTTTCAGAGGTGGGCTGGGAAAAAGGTAATTTTGGTAAGCGAGGAGCAAAAATGGGCTACAGCCCTCGTGGCTCCTGGCTTCCAGGCATTACCTCAGGGGGTAATTTTAGGTAAGGGATGAGGTAATTTTTTCTCAGCAGCCCTATTTTACTGGGGCTCGCTGATGTGACGTATTACCCATGTGAAAGGTAATTTCCTAACCTTTTGCTTACCAAATTATTACCTCAGCGAAGTTCTCTGAACGCCTCGTTTTTCAAGGCCTCCAGAGGTGGCCTCACGCCGTATTACCAAAATTACCTTTTTCCCGTGGGTCAACATGAAACGTCGGGATGGCCTTCGCGACCCTGTTTTTCAGCCTGGCGCGCAAAACCCATGGGACTGGCATGGGACTGAGCTTGCGAGGCTCGCTCCTCAGCAGCCCTTGTAAACCGGGGGGTGTGCTCCGAAAAACGCAAACGGGTAGTTTCGAATCTCTCCTTCACCGCCAAATTCGATGTAAACAAAACCCCTGGTTTCGAAAGAAGCCAGGGGTTTTGCAGTTTCTGGAGCCTGAAAATGGAGCCTGAAAAATTCCGTTTCAGTTCCGCCTCTCATCGATCGGTGTTGCAGGTAAGCTCGTTCAGGCTCGATTCACTTTTTTCGCACAAGGATTGCCTTCCATGATCACCACCACGACCCACTCCATCGAAGGGCGGCAGATCGTTGCCTATCTCGATGTCGTCAGCGCCGAATCCGTTCAGGGGGTCAATGTGATCCGCGACCTGTTCGCCGGGATGCGCGACTTTTTCGGTGGACGTTCGCAGACGCTGGAGCGCGCCCTGAAGGAGGCACGGATTCAGGCGACCGACGAGATCAAGGAGCGCGCCAGGGCCCTGCAGGCCGATGCGGTCGTCGGGCTCGATTTCGAGATCAGCATGCCGGCGGGCAAGGGCGGGATGGTCGTGGTGTTCGCCACCGGCACGGCGGTCAGGCTGCGCTGATCCCGGCTACCGGTCCGAGCTTTGGGATTGGTAGATTTCGATGTTGCCGTGCTTGACCTGCTGGTAAGCGGTGTAAGGCAATATCAGGGTGTCGGAGATGCCGGAGGCCGCCATGTCGAGCAGGACCAGCGCAACTCCGGGTTGGCCCTTGAAGCCCTTTTGCGGCAGCGCCGGCGCATGCAGTGTGCAGAAGTCGTAGCCGATCCCGCTGTAGATCCGGGAAATCGAATCGCAGTAGGTCTGACGCGCCTTTAGATCGTTGCCCGCCACCGCATCGTCCTGATAGACGCTGCTGACCGTGCCGCAGCCTCCCAGGGCGAATGCCATCAACCACAACGCTGAATGCTTTGCCGACAGTGCCATTTCTACGATCCTGTGTAGGGTGATCCTGCTCAAGGCAGCAGGTTAGCCTATCCGTAGGCGAATCCGTCGGCCTGGTGAGGGGAGGGGTTGTTTAAATTGTGTAGGCCATTCGTCGGTTCGGGCCGAGCTGAACCGCAAGTCCAGGAATGACCGGCTAGTCTCAGAAACCTTGGAGGTCGATATTTTTTCAGGCAAAAGGGCTTGCCGGTATCGACCCCGCTTTTGAAAGGGGCGATGAGATGACAGATCCGTATATCGAAGATGACGGTGCCGAGTTTCCGTTCAACAATTGCGTGCGCTGCGGCCAGACGGAGTATCAGGCCGGTTTTGGCGAAGATCCGGTGCAGACCGACAAGATCAAGTCGATTGCGCCCAAGGGGCCGAAAACCAAGTTTTTGCCCAGGGTGACGACACGTTCCAGGAAGTGATCCTTTGCAGAGAAACCCCGTCGATGAGCGGGGTTTTTTGTCTGATGTTGATTGTTGAAATGCCCTACATGGCATGGCGATTCGCCTGACAGTTTTCACAAACTTTTCACAGCTGCCGACGTAGGGTGAAGCCATCCGTTAGAAAGCAAGTCTCCAGCCCGTCTCCCCAGCGGGCTTTTTTTTGTCCGGCGTAAAACCTTTTCCGAAATGGTTGTCCAATCGGCGCGAAGAGCGCCTTGTCGTCGGATTTTGTCTGGACTTTCGCGCTGCGTCGGCATTCAATCTCCGCCCTTTCGTTATCCCTAATTGTTGAGGTTTTCGTCATGCGTTTAACACTGCCTGCTCTGGTTCTGGGGCTTCTGGTCGCTCAAGGTGCAATGGCCGGCGACGGCACCGCTGCACTGGGCGGTGGCCTGGGTGGCGCGCTGGGCAACGTGGTCGGCCAGAAGATGGGCGGCAGCACTGGTGCCGCGATCGGCGCCGGCGTAGCGGGCGCGGCCGGCAGCGCCATGGCGGCGGGCAAGGGCAGCCGTACCAAGGCAGCCATCGGCGGCGGCATCGGCGCTGCCGGCGGTTCGGTGATCGGCAACAGCCTGGGCGGCAAGAACGGCGCGACCATCGGCGCTGGCCTGGGCGGCGCAGCCGGTGGCGCAGTGGGCAGCAACCTGTCCAAGCACAAGCGTCACTGATCCGGATTGCCGTGATCAAAAGGCCCGGCTCGATGCCGGGCCTTTTTGTGCCTGAACGTTTTGCCCGAACATGCCTCCAACTTCATACGGCCCTTCATTCGATCACTATCGGGCGTACCGTCCCGTTTCGGGAACTGTGAGGTGTGTATGCGTTTGACATTATCCGCACTGGTTTTTGGATTGTTGGTGGCTCAGGGCGCCATGGCGGCGGGCGATGGTTCGGCAGCGGTGGGGGGCGGCCTCGGTGGTGTGCTGGGCAACGTGGTCGGCGGCCAGCTCGGCGGCAGCACCGGAGCGGCGGTGGGCGCCGGCGTCGGTGGCGCGGCGGGCAGCGCGGTCGGCGCACGCAAGGGTAGCCGTACCGAAGCGGCGATTGGCGGCGGCCTGGGCTCGGCCGGCGGTTCGGTCATCGGCAACAGCCTCGGCGGCTCGACCGGATCCGCCATCGGCGCCGGCCTCGGCGGGGCGGCCGGTGGCGCAGTGGGCAGCAGCCTGGGCGACGACGGTGGCAAGTCCCACTCTGGCGGTGGCCATAAGCACAAACACAAAAACCGGCACTGGTGACCCTGTGCCGTGTCAGCGAAAACCCGGCGAGATGCCGGGTTTTTTGCTTCTGCGGGGAAGCGGGAGGAATATGAGGCTGCAGAGACCTTCGAATTTCATGCGTGGCTGAATAGGGTGAGGTGTGCCGTGGATGCCGAACGAGATGGCAGGGCAGGGTTAGAGGATGATGATTTGTCACTCATCAACGATCCGGGGAATGAGGATCCGGGGTCGTTGATGGATGATGTGTTGGTGCCGCTTTGGGAGGAGGGGCATGTGATGGATGTTGTGGATGAAGAGGTGTATGAGGACGAGTGGGGGGACTAGTTCGGGATTTTCTAGGCATCTATCTCGAGGCTTGAGGGATGTATAAAGATTTTTATCGAATGAACTTGTTAGGTGTTTAAAGTTGGTTTGAGATGATTGTTTGTTTTTGTGTTGTATTAGTATGTCTGTAGTAGTCTATTGTCAGGGTCGTGTCCAAGAGAGATGAGCCAGTTCTTGTAGTACTCTTGTTGTTCTGACAGGTCGCGGCAGATATTTTTGTCATCGAAATCGAATATGTTCACGGTGTCCTCAAGGTTTGCTACAGTTCCAGATGTTAACTCATATGCGATAATTCCTCCGCTCATTTGAGAGCTCATTCGTGACGGGAAGACGTTGCGCTTCGCTCCTTTGCACAGAAATTCAATCTCAGGATGGTCGCGTCGAGCCTCTGCTAAGCATAGGAAAAGGTCGTCTCCAATATACTTTTTTCTAGATCCGTTGTTTCTAATAAGAGTAAGAGATTCTCTTCGGCGGATTTGGAATGTGGCGTTCTCAGTGATGCCTGCAATCTTTAAAGTGACGTTGATATTTTTCATGGTGTTTTATGGTTGCTCGCTAGTTAGCCAGTTGTAGTAAAAATCGCGTTGCGCTGTGGGGTCGTTTGTGAGGTCTTTATCTTCGTAATCAAATATGAAAACAAGATCATCCAAGCTTGGCTCTTTACCTGGCGACAGTTCATATGCGTTTAAGCCAAGAGACATCTGTGAGGACATGCTTGATGGGTGAACATTGATTTTTGAACCTTTGCAAAGAAACTGAATATGTTTGTTGTCGCTGCGTAGTATCCCAAAGCACTTGTAGAAATCGCTGCCTTTATAGGTTTTTTCTTTTTGTTTTAGTTTTAGTGTTATTGAGATGTCTTCATCATTGCAAATTAGTTCGGCGCTTTGCTTTTTGTTGTTTGCTATTATGGTGATTTCTGTTGTGCTGATCATTTATTGATTTTCCTAAATGGGTTTGGTGTCGAGTAGCCGAACTCCTTGCCGTCATCAATTATCAGGGTTGCTCCCAAAATGTCTTCTGGACTGATTTTTTCCGGTATTGCAATTTCTTGTTCCTTGCTGAATTTGTATGCGGCGCCAAGTTCTTTCTTTAGATCGTAGCCCGGAATTCTTTTGAGGGTATAAAGGTAGCCAATTTTAGTGTTGTAGCTTGTGGCGAATGCCTTTCCTATCTCTCTTGAAGGGGAAGTGCTAATGAAGTTGCTAGGAGGAAAATCGCTATCTAAAGAATGCAATAGCAGGTCGTTGCTGTCTCCTTTGCTTTTAAATCCGTTCAAGAATACGTCCTCAGGTGGCCTTCTATCTCCACGATACAAATACTCTTGCTGTTTTGGGGGTTGTGGGAGTGCAGGAGCTCTTTCGTCGCTGAGGCTCTGCTGTTCGGGGGGACGCTGGTGCGCTGGTAGTGGGTTGCAACCGGCTCCACCCGGACAATCACTCAACCCCAACGGATCCACCCACCCCGTCGGATTCGGCACATATCGGTACTGATTCAACCCACCCGCCAGCTTCACCGGATCCGGCGTCAGGTAGCGCCCGGTCTCCGGGTCGTAGTACCGGTGGCGGTTGTAGTGCAGCCCGCTTTCTGCGTCGAAGTACTGTCCTTGGAAGCGCAGTGGTTGGTCGAGTCGTTCGCCGGCGCCGTGGCTCAGGCGGGTGACTTTGCCGTAAGCGTCGTATTTCGCCGACCAGACGATTTCGCCGCTGTAGTCGGTGAGTTCCTGCGGGGTGCCGAGGTGGTCGAGTTGGTAGTAGAACGGGCAGGCCCTTTTCGGGCCGGGGCCGTCGAGCAGTGCCAGCGGGCGGAAGCTGCCGGGTTCGTAGACGTAGCTGCGGTGGTGCGCCGGGCCGCTTTCGGCGACGAGGGTGTCGCCCTGCCAGAAGAACTCGGTGGTCTGGCCGTCGACGGTCTTGGCGATGCGCCGGCCGAAGGCGTCGTAGCGGTAGCTGGCGGTTTGGCCGTCGGGGCGGGTGAGGCCGATCAGGCGGTGTTGGCTGTCGTAGCGGTACAGGGTGACGAGCGGCAGTCCCTGGCCGTGCCGCTCGCGGATCAGGTTGCCGAACGCATCGTAGTCGTAGAGTCGATCGCCATCGCTGAGCAGGCGGTTGCCCTTGATGCTCGCGGGACCGGGCCGGTTCTGCATCAGCAGGTTGCCGGCCGGATCGTGGGCGTAGCGCTCCGGCGCCTCGTCCCGGGAGTGGCGCACACGGATCAGCCGGTCGAGGGCGTCGTACTGGTAGCTGCGTTGGCCGTGGCGCGTGTCGGCGATGTGGTCGAGATTGCCGTTGGCGCTGTAGGCATAGTCGCGCCGGTACAGCGGATGGTGCTGTTGACCGATGGCATGGGCCTTCAGCCGGCCCTGTTCGTCGTAGACGTATTCGCTCAGGAGCAAGCCTTGCTGGCGTTGCTGTTCGCGGCCTGAACGATAGACATGTCGGGTCAGGGGCGCACCGTTGAGGTCGATCCCCGTCAGCGCACCGCCCTTGGCATGGTGGTAATCGAGCTTGCTGTTGTCCGGCAGGCGCATGCGCGTGAGCCGGCCACAGGCGTCGTAGACGTAGCGCAGCGTGCCCCAGCCCTGGTGCTCGACGGTCAGGCGATCCTGGGTGTCGTACTCGAACGCCAGCGGATGGTCCTGGCCGTCGTCCACTCCGACCAGCCGGCCGAGCAGGTCGTAGCGGTAGCTGACTTCCGCCCCGTCGGGCAGGGTCTTGCGCAGCAGGCGCCCGGTCGCGTCCCGCTGGTAAAGGGTGACGAGCGTGGAGCTGTCGTCGCCGAACTCGGTCTTCTCCAGCAGATGGCCGTTGCGGTCGTAGGCGTAACCGGTGCGTCGGCCGTCGAAGCCGATCTCCTGGCTGATCAGCCCGGTGGGCGTGTAGTCCAGCGAATACTTTTCGCCGGACTCGTTCTCGATCTCCGTCAGCAGCAGTTGCGCATGGTCGTAGCGGTACTGCACCCGCGTGCCGTCGGGGTTGATCCGTCGGCTGACCCGGTGCAGGTCGTCGTCATACTCGTAGCGGGTGATGCGGCCCAGTTCGTCGCGTTCGGCGGTGACCTGGCCGTAGGCGCTGTAGCTGTAGTCGCGGCTCGCGCCGTCGGGGTGGGTGACCTGCACCAGCCTGCCCACTGGATCCCATTGCCGACGGGTGACGGCGCCATGCTCGTTCCGGGTGCTGACCTGTCGCCCCAAGGCATCGTAGGCGTACTGCCGGACGCCACCGCCGGGCAGGGTCTCCTCCAGCAGTTGGCCGAGGTCGTTCCAAGTGAAGGTGTGGCGGCCGTTGTCCGGATAGCGAACCGACTGCAGCCGGCCCTGCAGGTCGTAGTGGCAGTGGGTGACCTGGCCGTCGGGATCGACCGCCTCGGTGACGTCGCCCTGGGCGTTGCGCCGGTAGGTCCATACCGCATCGCCCCGACGTTTTCTGTGCAGGAAACCGTCGCGGTACTCGTAGGAGGTCGGCGCATCCTGGGGCGGAATCAGCGCCACCAACCGGCCAGCGTCGTCGTAGCGGTATTCGGTGACGGCGCCCAGCGGATCCCGCTCGGCGGTCAGCCGGCCCGCGTCGTCGTAGGCCATCAACCGCTCGCCGCCGTCCGCCGCGACCTGGCGCACCAGCCGCGCCTGCCCGTCGTGGGCGTAGGTTTCCTCGCGGCCATCGGCGTAGCGCACCGTCACCTGGCCGGCGTCGTCCCAGGCGTAGCGGGTGTCCATCTGCGCGAACGAGGCCCAGTGGCGCACGCAGCGCGCGGCTTTGCCGGCCCGCTCCCAGGCCCAATAGAAGCTGGCACCGCCGGCCAACTGGCGCTGGAGGATGACGTGGGCGTCGTCGTAGTCGTAGCGTTCGCTCTCGCCGGCGGCGTTGGTGGCTTCGGTCAGGCGGTGACGGGCGTCGTAGCGGTAGCTGGCGAGGGTCTGCCCGGTGTGCCAGGCGTCGTCGCGGAACACCTGGTACTCGAGGGCCGCCAGGTGTCGGCGCTCGTAGCGCAGCAGCAGGGAGCGACCGGCGCCGTTGTCGAGGCGCCGGATCCGCCCTGAAATGTCGCGCTGCACGTTCAGCCGGTTGCCGTAGGCATCGCTGATGGCGGTCAGGCCCCCGTCCCGGAAGTGGTGGAACCGCACCGTTTCGCCCGCCGGTGCGATGATCAGTTCCTCCGGGTCGTCGCCGAGGTAGATCGCCGCCCGCGACAGGCTGTTGTGGATCGCCGGGCGCTCGCGGTCCGGCAGGGGGAAGCGGGTGCGGCGGTTCTCGTGGTCGATCCAGGCGATCCCGTCGCCGTCGGGCTCCAGCCGGTGGGCCAGGGAATGGCTCCAGCCGAACCCGAGGCCAAGGTCGACCTCGACGGCGCTGGTGCGGTAGAGCCGGGTGAACGTGAACGGCAGCAGGCCGTCGAGGCTGCCGTCGGTGAGGGTGAGCAGTTCCTCGCCGGTGACCATCGACACCGGGCAGCCGTTGGTGCAGGTGCGGGCGGCGCAGTCGGCGCTGTCGCCGTTGGGGTTCTTCGCCTGGTCCGGGGCGTCGTGGTGGGGGGCGTGTCGTTCCAGCAGCGTCATGTCACGGGGCTTGTCGCGGGCCACCGTCGCCGGATTGGGCACCTTCAGGATCACTGAGTCGGCGGTGCGGATTTCCAGCGGTATGGCAGGCGTCGGCTTCAACGGCGCCTGCCGTGCATTGACCATCAAGGGTTTCAGCACGTTCGCGTGCCGGGTCAGGTCAGGGGCGGACGCGTGCTCGGACAGGCGCAGGGCCGCAGCCGCCAGCCATTGCCGAGCCCGGGGCGACTTGACCTTGTCCAGCACCTTGCCGCTCAACCGCAGCGGGATTCCTGCGCCGCCGGATACGCTCGTCAGCAGGAAACCGACCAGCAGCTCGGCCCGAACCTCGGCCACCACTTCGGCCAGGTGCTGCGGCGGCAGCATCTTCAGCCAACTGGTGAAGGCGGCGAGGTGGATGAACAGCAAGGGCTCGTCGCCAAGAAGCAGCAAGCCGTTGGCAATGGCTTCGGAGGAGGCCTTCAGCAGGGCTTCCAGCTCGACGTCGGTCAGGTATTGCAGGAGCCTTTCGCTGTTGGCCTGCAGGTCGGCGAGCAGGCCGAAGACTTGCTTGACATCGTCCCAGACGCCCTGCAAGGCGCGCTCGAAGCCAAGCCAGTCCGCCCGTTGCAGTTGACCGTACCGTTCACGGAACCCGGCGTCGGAAAACTCCGCCCACAGGGGCTGAAACCCGGCCCATTCTTCGCGCAGCCAGCTTTCCAGGCCATTGACGATGTCCTGATAGGAGGCGTGCAGCGCCTTGACGTGGGCAGGGGAAACATCGGGAAAGAAGGTGATGCGATAACGCTGGCCCCGTTCGCAGTCGTCGACTTCCAGAATGCCGCTCGGGCCGATGGTGCGGTGTATCGGCTCGCCGAGCGTCAGGGTTCCGCCTTCGTCGGCGATGACCGGCTCAAGCATGACCGGCGTGTCGCCGATCGGTACGAAGCGTGCGGCCTCAAACAGATGAACCAGGGTCAGCGGGCCTGTCGCCGGGCACATGGCCATCGATGTGCTGATGGGTTTGACAGGGCTGACCGGTGCGCTGAGGCGCACGTCGTTGCCGACCTTGAACACTTGCTCGACATCCAGCGCGGCGCTGTCCCAGAACTGCTGGGCCCAGGCGTCGTAATCGTTGAGGCACAGGCGGAACTCGGCGATCAGCGTTTCGAAGTCGGGCCGGTCGGGATTCAGGGCGGCGACCACCAGCAGGCCGATGCTGTTGTTCAGGGCCAGGAGGCGGTCGGATGGAAGCATGGGCAGTCACTCGCGCAGATCAGTGGATAGGCGCGCAACTTTGCTTTGGATCCATGGGGGAGTAAGCCGGGAAAGGAGGCATTGCTTGTAGGGCAATTCCTTAAATGATCGGAAGCGTGTGCAAGCCGTCGAGGCGATTGCCCGTTGCCCAATCTGCGCCGCCCTCGTTATGCTGCTGAACCCTTTAATCCGATCCGAGCAGCGGCCCGTTCGAGCCGCCTGGGATGTCTTTGGTAACGGATCCTGTGATGAATGCACCGATGAAGGCGTTCGGCCCGGTCAAGGCCGTGATTTTCGATATGGACGGTTTGCTGCTGGACACCGAGGGCATCTACACCGAGGTCACGTCCATCATCGCCGGGCGTTACGGGCGCACCTTCGACTGGAGCGTCAAGCAGAACATCATCGGCCGCGGCGCCGAGGATCTGGCGCGGTATGTGGTGCAAGCGCTGGATCTGCCGATCACCGCCGAAGAGTTCCTGGTCATCCGCGAGCCGCTGATGCGCGAGCGTTTCCCGACCGCCCAGGCCATGCCGGGCGCCGAGGAACTGATCCGCCACCTCAAGGCGCACGATGTGCCGATCGCGGTGGGCACCAGTTCCTCGCGCCAGTCGTTCGGCCAGAAAACCACCTTGCACCGCGACTGGTTCGCGCTGTTCGACTTCATCGTCACCGCCGACGATCCGGAGGTCGGTGCGGCCAAACCTGCGCCGGACATTTTCCTCACCGCGGCCCGACGCCTGGGCGTGGCGCCCGAGGACTGCCTGGTGTTCGAGGACTCGCCGTTCGGCGTGACGGCGGCGAAGGCGGCCGGCATGACCGCCATCGCGATTCCCGATGCGGCCATGGCCGATGAGAAATACGCCCATGCCGACGGGATTCTCCGCTCGTTGAAAGCGTTCACCCCGGGCGCCTGCGGTTTGCCGGCGCTGGACTGGGCCTGACCGGCCCGTAAAGTCCGAGCACAAAAAACGCCGCCTCTCCTGGCCAGGAGGGGCGGCGTTTTTCGTTTTGCGCAGCCGGGGCGGATCAGGCGCCGAAACCGCCGTCGATGGTCAGGCTGGCCCCGGTGATGTAACCGGCTTCGGGACCTGCGAGGTAGGCGACGAAACTGGCGATCTCGTCGGCGGTGCCGTAACGGCCGACGGCCATCAGCGGGATCAGGCTGTCGGCGAAGTCGCCGTGGGCCGGGTTCATGTCGGTGTCCACCGGGCCCGGCTGCACGTTGTTGACGGTGATGCCGCGGGGGCCCAGATCCCGTGCCAGGCCTTTGGTCAGGCCCACCAGCGCGGATTTGCTCATGGCGTACACGCCGCCGCCGGCGAAGGGCATGCGGTCGGCGTTGGTGCTGCCGATGTTGATGACGCGGGCGCCTTCGCCCATGTGCCGGGCCGCTTCCTGGGTGGCGATGAACACGCTGCGCACGTTGATGGCCAGGGTCTGGTCGAAGTCTTCCAGTTTGAAGTCTTCCAGCGGGGCGACCGCGAGGACGCCGGCGTTGTTGACCAGGATGTCGAGGCGGCCAAAGGTTTCGACGGTGGCGCTCACGGCGTGGCGGATGGCGCCGGCGTCGGCGCTGTCGGCCTTGATCGCCAGGGCCTTGCCGCCGGTGGCGGTGATGCTGTTCTGCAGCTCTTCGGCCTTGGCGGCGGAGCTGACGTAGGTGAAGGCCACGGCGGCGCCTTCGGCGGCCAGGCGTTTGACGATGGCGGCGCCGATGCCGCGGGATCCGCCTTGAATCAGAGCGACTTTGCCGCTGAGGGTTTGAGTGGTCATGTTCGATCTCCGGAAAATTCAAGGCGGGATGCCTTGTTGTTGGAGCCGAGTATCGGCTTCGCGCCCAGAGCAGGGTAGACCATGGTTGCTATAGTCTGTGTAAACCACAACTTATGGAGCCTTATTAACAGTTAAATTCAGTATTTATAAGACTATTCATATATTTACAGATAGTAACTTTTTTTGTTTTTTATGAGTCCATTACGAGCTGCATGACCTCCGTTTTGCGAACACGCCTGTCGGATGTACGGCTTTCCGTTGAGCGCACCAGCGACTACGTTAGGCAGGAGTTTTCTGACGTTTTTTTGCATTGCTTGCGTCTGTCTTCTATAACTCCAGAACGCTTGGGGGCCCCCAATTTCCTCTATGGAGCAGTGCTATGTCCACCGGCTACTACTTGGCCTGTCTCGAAACCCACCGTTATGTTTGGATTGGCACGCTTGGCGACACAACATCCAAAGCCGGTGTCGACGTAGACCTTGTATCTAGCTTTTGCTTGGCACATCGGGGCAAGTCGCTCATCGTGATCAGCGAGTCTCACCAGGTCGTGGGAGAAGGCAACGAATGGGCGATGTGACCTATGCAATGGGCAGATAAAGCGGGCATCATTTTTGAGCAGTCCTGATAGTTTTTAATAACATTCAATCCACTCATATGGACTTTACCAATGACTGACAAGAAAGTCGTTTTCGTGGCGTTTGCAATTGAGGATGCTCGCATCCGAGATATGATCAAGGGACAGTCGCTGCACACGAATAGCCCCTTCGAGTATGTCGATATGTCGGTTAAAGAGGCCTATGACGAAGAGTGGAAGAAAAAGGTCCGCACACGCATTCTACGATCAGATGGCGTTCTCATTATTGTTAGCAAAAACTCGCCGTCGTCGACAGGTCAGAAGTGGGAAATCCAATGCGCTAAGGAGGAGGGCAAGCCCGTTAAAGGGATTTGGGCGTACAAGGACGACCGCACTGCCATCGCGGGTGTAACCACAATGCTCTGGACGTGGGACAACATCGCCAACTGGATCGATAGCCTCTGATGCGCCGGGCACTGGTGGTAGGCATCGACGCTTACGAAGCGGTATCGCCGCTTTACGGATGCGTAAACGACTCTTTTGCCGTTAAATCCATGCTGGATAGACACGCCGACGGCTCGGTGAACTTCGGAGTACGCCATATCACTGGTACGGGGCCAGCAGATTTGGTTTCACGCGAAGAGCTCAGACGCGCGATCGAGGAGCTTTTCGCAGGTGACGGTGAAGTTGCGCTGCTCTACTTTGCCGGCCATGGTCACATCGAAGCAACCGGGGGCTATCTGTGCTCTTCAGACGTCAAAACGGGCAACGATGGCATTCCTCTAACCGAAATCATGACCATGGCGAACAAGTCCCGGTTTGCCAACCGCGTCATTGTGCTTGATAGCTGCCACAGCGGCGTAGCCGGGGGCAGCGCCCTTCAACAGAAGGTGGCTGAAATCAGCGACGGCGTAACTATTCTCACAGCGTCGACCGATGAGCAGTATGCGTCTGAAGAGAACGGTGCGGGGATTTTTACCACTCTGTTCGTTGATGCCCTCGGAGGGGCTGCTGCCAATCTCGTAGGTGAAGTCACCCCCGGTAGCGTCTACGCGCACGTTGACCAGTCCCTTGGATCATGGGGGCAGCGGCCTGTGTTCAAGACTAATGTTGACCGCTTCGTCTCGCTGCGTAAAGTCCGGCCGCTGCTGGAGCTTGCCGATCTGAGACGGATATCCGAGTTTTTCCCAGCAGCTGGGTTTCAGTTTCAACTCGATCCGACTTATGAGCCTGAGCGTCATGAGTCCTGGGCACAAGATCCTCAAGGAGTTCCTGCTCCTGATCCTGACCGGAATGCAATCTTCTTAGTGCTCCAGAAATACAACCGGGTCGGACTGTTGGTACCTGAAGGAGCTCCACACATGTGGCACGCAGCAATGGAATCAAAGACCATTCGCTTAACTGCGCTAGGGGAGCATTACAGGCGATTAGCCGCGAAAGGCCTGATATGAAAGATGCGGAACGTGAGAGTGTTAAGGTTGCCCTTGAAGGCATCTTTGAGCAACTGGCGGTCATCGAGCATGACCGGTGGTCCCATTGGCAGCGGTATATGCATAGCAAGGGCGTACGTCAGACAGATGGAAGCTTGCTTATCCCACCCGACCTAGTAGAATGGTGGGAGCGTCAAATGACGACTGACTACGCCGATTTAACCGAGAAAGAGAAAGACGGTGATCGTGAGCAAGTACAAAAATACCTACCCCTCATATTGAAGACTTTGACGGATATATGAGGTAAGAGCTTACACACCCGCATTGGTGTCTATCCAGTCTGAGGCAGTCATCAACCCATTGCTGACGGTCATCAAGGGCCGAAAGCGGCCAGAAGCAGCGACTCGCTCCTTGCCATTTATATTCTGAAGGGAACATCAGTAGGCCGTTGCTCCGTAATCACATATCAGCTTTTGAGAAATGAAAGCCAGCTCAGACTCAGAGGTATTCGGGTGTTCAATCATTGAGCATTCTTTTGTACTCTCTTGTTTGGTATCCGAATACCCATCCAGACGAACTTTATATCAGTAAATTCTTCTGTTTCTGGGTTGAAAATCACATCAGCTTTAAAAAGGCATCGTTGGAAAGCCTCCATATGCGCCATTCCATCTTTCAGCTCTTTATTATAAAAGTGGCTATCGAAGTCCATTCTGTGAGCATGGTAGTCTTCTTCTGATACCTGGATCCCCCAAACTACGCTCAGCAGCTCAAAATAATAGCCGAGCTTGATATTTTCATCATTTAATTGCTCGCTTGAGTATATCTCCGGATCTTCAACCCCATCAAAGTCGGTAGCGGAAAAATTCTGGATGGTTTTAAGACAATCCAGCGGAACCCCAACTGCCCCCAAAAATCTTTGGAGGGGAGAGTCAGATGCGCTCTCAAGACATTCAATCGCAGCTTCAGATGCTGCATGCTCTAGATCGTAGCCCCATTTATCAATGAATTCTTCTAATTGATCATCTTTTAGAAATTTATTGGATGTTTTAATTGTCGATGGGTCCGAGGATAATTTCATGAGCTCCATCTCATCTTCAGACAGCGTGAGGACGATATCACCCCAGGGCTTGCGCTCGATACTGCCTTTGATTCTAGAAAGCCCCATAGCCTTTGCAGTTAAAAGACTCACATCTTGATACTTCATTAGCGC
Organism: Pseudomonas sp. NPDC089534; assembly: GCF_044749305.1. Lineage (NCBI taxonomy): Bacteria > Pseudomonadati > Pseudomonadota > Gammaproteobacteria > Pseudomonadales > Pseudomonadaceae > Pseudomonas > Pseudomonas sp. NPDC089534. The sequence continues at coordinate 25,794 of NZ_JBIVHR010000028.1, forward strand.
TGGAACTGTCCCTCCAATTCGATAATTTAGAGCATCCCAAATAAGCGTAACGTAAGACGGTCCACCATCAAATGAAGATGACACCACACCAATGACGTTCCCATCCGAGTCGACAACCGGGCCTCCGCTCATACCCCCCATTGTGTCCATTTCTACCTCGATACATGGCGCAGGCATTCGCTCGCCACGTCCTTGAGGAAACGCGGCAGTTACCAGCCCAGACGAGACCATCGGACTCACGGAGGCTACACCATCTTCAACAAGGCCATGCCTAAATCCAAATGCCCACAAACGCTCGCCAACGAGTGGCAATCCAACCCTTAAAGTCCCAAGGTTAATCGGGTAGTCAGCCAATGCGTCTGAGTTTAGCGTGCAGCTCACCAAAGTTAGGTCTGATGGGTTTGCTTCGCCTTCCTCGTACTTACTCTCGCGCATTGAATTCCGGCTTTCTTTAGCAAGCCAACCCCTTGCTCCTGTCGGTAAGAACGTCAGGAATATCGGATGCTTTCCCAAAACCCGTAGTTCATCAAGTACATGGGTTGCAGTCAACAGCAACCCCGGCGCAACCATCACACCGCTTCCTAGGAATGAGGGGCCGTAATCATCTAAGTAGGCAACTGCAACCAATGAATCACCGGCTTCATGCAAGGAACGCATGGAGCCAATTCCATCATCAGAACTAAAAATCATAGAAGCCCATGACAACTTCAAGTCTGCCAATAACGGATTGTCTTCAGTCACCATAAATGAATGCTGTTCGCTCATGTCTAATTCCTATCCATCTCAATAAATATTTGAATTAAATAATTGATGGGGCACGAAGGGAAATGATTAACCCACTGCCGAAGTGTACGGAAGGAAATCTATACTGCAATTGACGAGCGTTTAATACCTCGTAGCAGCACATCGCTTTCTGCCCGGTTTTGCTCCAACTTCAACTTCAGCATCCATGATGCTGCTTTCGATCTGGTCCGTCGTGCTAAGAGCATCCTTTTCTGCCCTGCAGATCTGGCGGCATAATAGTGGCACGTTTTCAGGTGACTTTAGCAAGCCTACTGAGGAGCTGTCTGTATTGGCAAGAGATGCTCCCATGCACATGTTCACTCGGCGGCCATTGCAGGTCAACTTTTATCGGATCACCACCAAGCCATGCGAGCTTCGCTTTTCGCGTAAGACGGATCAATCCAGGCAGGCTATCACGATAGGTGGAGGATGAAAGCTCCCGGTATCAGTCACCGTTTGATACAGAGCGCGCTTGCTATCCATATCGCTTATCCCCATTCTTGACAGGATAGGCCCTACTGCCGCACGAATGGTAAGAGCATGATATCGAAGTTAAAATGATATAGAACCATGTGCGTGCAGAGGCAGAAGAGTTCTAGGGTCTCAGTTTTCAGAGCCTAGCTCATCTGAATAGCATTAGTATCTAACCGTCGGCCCCATTGAGCTGATCACTCTGTTCATAAAGTGATGTGCTCCAATAGCGTACTCATGGACGCGATAGTCAACGGCGTTCATCTTCTTACCCTTGTGCTGGGCGAACCCTTTATATTTGCAAAGTTGCTGGTCGACAATGTAAAGATGCTTGATCTTGTTGTTAACTACTCTGATTTCGTCAATTGTCTTGAAAGAAGATAGGCGTCTCAAATTTATTCCAGCCCGTCTTGCACAACCAAGAATTTTATCCCACTCATGCGGGAGTCCCGTCTGCGACTTGTCTTTGAGTAGGATGGCCCGCTTAACGTGTTGTTCAATAGTCGCCCACAGGTGGATGATAAGACCTTCATTGGCAATGGTCTTGGCGTTTTTGATTTCGCAATACATATCGAAAGGCTTAAACCCGAGCCGGGCATGAGGCTGATAGTCCTCATGTCCGGACTCGATCATTTGGCTGAACATGCCACCATAGTGCTGATCGTATTCGGCAAGTTTTGGGGCTAGCACCTCAACGTTATAGTTGTATTGGGCTATTGCATACCTATTACACATAATTACGTCATCAATTCGATTAATAACTGTTTGTCGCAGCCCGCTTAATTGGTGAGTGAGTTCTATCCGAGTGTTACACTCTTCATTTTCGCTGGAGGGATACTCAAGAAAGTCGCCAACTAGTGCTTTGATTTTTAAGTCTGAGCTGTCTTTGTGTAGCTCAATGTATTCGTTTAGAGTGGGTATGAATTCGACTTTTTCTAATTTCACTGTTATGTACTTGCGCAGAGAGGTTGAAGAAGCTGAGATGGAATTCCCACTGACGTGGTGAAAGTTTACTCAGGCGAAGCAGTGGGCACGTTGGCGGCAAGTGCTTACAATTCTTATAAATAGCTATTAGCCCGGGTCTAAAGTTATCTGTCGCGCTCTTGCTGCTAGCCGCAGGTAGACAGCTTGAAGCAGTTTCATCCCACCTCTTGGTCTTGATCCTTATCGAGGGAATGCGTCGATCCTACTATTAATTTCAATTGCTTCGTCAATTCACGTAGCTCTTCTGAAGCCACCTTAACCCTTTCATACTTGGGCATATCAATCCCATGGACGAGTCGATTACGAAAATCTTGAATCCGCTTAGCTGCCTGGCCAAGCGAGGGCCCGGTCTTTGGGTAATATTGATGAAGCATCGAAACCATGCGCATGGGCGCCCATGGGCCTGATTCACCGGGCTGTGTATCTTTCCATAGCTTAGTGAGCATTTGCTCATAATCTACCCACAGCTGAATGAATTCACCGATTGCCTCCCGCTGCTGACGAGTCTCGCCCGTCACTAAAGATACCGAAGGTGTAGGCTCAACTCGTCGAATATGCTCATACATAGCGTACCGGCTTGGATCCTCTATCAGAATTTGGTCTATCACCTGCTCAGACAACGGGCGCTTTTCAAAGTCGTTATGCAGGGGTTGAACGTACTGTGCGAGGTTTTCGGGCTTGTTTAAGTCCAGCGACTTCAACAGGTCAAATAGTATGTCGACCCTACCAATGGCAGCTTCTGTAACTGTTGCCTCGCCCAGAGCGGCTCTAGCAAGCTCTATCAATGACGCCGCTAGGTCATAGTGATTAGAGAACTTACGACCTTGAGTAGACGCTCTTTGCTCTCCAGCTTTTTGCAACCGTTCCAGCGCAATTTCGCCAGACAGCACTAAGCCATTAAGCTCATCTAAAATTGAATACTCTTCAACTGACAACTCACCTTGAAGCGGCTTGTATACTAAGTCATGCTCCACCTCTGACCATGCATGCATGAGTACAGAGGCGACCTGGATTTCTACTTTCGCTTCAGCATAACGCTGATTGGAGTCATGCAGCGACGCCTCTTTTAAAATTACACGGTAGTGCGTAGCCCAGTATCCAGAAAAGCGTTTTTTATATGAAGGTGCTGCAGCTGTTGGAAACTCTTTTGGTGTCTCCGTCAGATCAAATATCCCTTCAATTATCCGTCCTACCTCTTGCCGCTCTCCGGGAAAGTACAAGGCAACCCGAACTCCAGCTAGATCCACGATATCGTCAAAAATTGCAGAAACGCTCTCATAGCGACGCTTCAGCGCGCGTTGCCTGACTTTTGCCTCCAGGCGGGTCGGGTTTTTCGCTCGCGAGGTGACAATGGCTCGGACGCCCGCTGACCGCAAATTAGCCTCTAGGCTCTGTGCGACCATACGACAGGCTTGTTCGTAGAAGTCGTATTCTTTTCGGTAGCGGGCAATAAACTCTGAGACAATATCCAAGATATTCTTCCATTGAATTGGACTGCAGCAAGGTGTCGACATTAAACCTGTCGAGCGCTTGGCTGGATCCCCCGCAAAGTAGCGGATACCAACCACGGTGTCTACGAATGGTCTGCTTACCGGCTATGCCTCACTCGATGATACGAGTCGCCTCGATATTCCTACACACCTTTGGGTACGCTTTTGGCCGTTTTCTGCCGGTCATGGTCACGAAGCGTGCTGGTCAAGTCAGCGCAATTACTAGTTAGCGTCTAGGCCAAGGCTTATCAGGCTCTAGATGTCGTTTTCCTGTGTCGGAATCCGGCCTCGGTCGCGGGGAGTCATGCGGGCGAGGGTGAGGTGGATCCTGAGGAGGTTGTCTCGGTGGTTGCCTTTCTTTACTCATTGGATAGCGCTCCGGGAATATAGAATTGATGATTCGGAAGCTCGGTTAACACTTGCTGTTCGCATATTTTTTTTACCGCGCTCACCTCTATTCTTTCAGGCGACTTGTCTACAAAATTTCGAAGCCTTTCTTTTATGGCCTTAAAGCGGGTTTGATGAGACTTCTCGTACCCGCGTGCCTGACTGATATCCAGGCGTAAATCCCGAAGATCATAAACAATCAGTCTATAAGCGGTGAGGAGTTCTTCATAGCTCTTGATCTTCTTTGCGTAGTTCAAAAAAGGTTTCGCGATTGCTACTACAGCCGCGACGGCGAGAAAAAACTGCCAGTACGGCTGACCAGCAGTTGTTTTCCAAAATGCAAACCCAGCTATCGCGGAAGTAGAGGAGGTACTAGCAACTGTAATCTCAGCCAAAAAATTTCGGCGTTCAAACGTGTAGAGGCGACGTCCGTAATACAGTTGATTCAATCGAGCAGTGCGCAGGAAGTCATAAACGTCCCAAACCGGGTGATCCTGAGTCGACATCGAAAATCTCCGAACTATGCGAAAAGCTCACTGTTGTTATAGTCAGTAGGTTTGCTTATAGCTCATCTCGCGAGTGGAGATCGACCACTTTGGGATCGTTCTGCTTGGCTTTTAAAACCCGATTTTCGTTCATCAGCACTTCGTTGTGAGATGCAAGGCTGGCGACCTTAGCGTTTAGTTCCTCGACCGCGTGACGCAACGCACGGTTTTTCTCTCGCTCCACACGCAGATCATGGTGTTTCACATCACGCTGAGCGCGGCTAGAACGCCCCTGAGCGTCACGGATAGCCTCGGCGATATTCGGATAGTAATTATGGATCAATGCCGTCGAAACGCCCGCCTCGCGGGCTACTGCGGCGATGGTTACCTTCTTCTCACCTTTTTTACTCCGGCCGCGCTGAATGCGGTGGAGTGCGAGCTGTAGATCCTTCTCGCGAGTGTCGAAGGGTTTGCGTTTAAGAGTCATGCTGCGCTCGTCTCCGGGTCGTAGCCAAGCTGCATGAATACCTCACGGCAGCGCTCCAGATCGCGTAGGACGCGTACACGACCACTTTCGCCAATTCCGCTGCACTCCAGCAGTTCCTTGAGATTGCGATAGAGCTGCCGGTAGATGTAAAGATGTTCGCGTCCAATCACGGCGTTGTTGCAGTCGCCGCAGCGAGTCCGTTCGAGTGTGTTGCCGACGCAGCTATCATTGTCGGCGGTACACCAGGCGTGCCCATTGCTCCGGATTGCGGTACTTTCGACAATCGAGATTAACATCGTTTGATGATCCTTGAAGATGGCAAGGTTCGCTGGGTCGCGCTGCCATTTCTTGATCGAACGACCGAAACCGCCAGCTAGCGGATCGTCGCCCAGCCAGCCGTTTACTGTGCCAAGTTTGATGTCTTCGAGCTCAGCCTGGATATCTTCGTACAATTCCAAGTCAAGATGACTGCCCCAGCTATCATCCATTGCATAGCCGATTGTCATGTCCATACTCCAGTGCGCAAAGTGCTCGCGTAGGTAGCGAAGATCACCAAACTGGCTGTGGGCCACATAGTTAGCGAACTTGCGGCGAAACTGGTGGCTGGCAAGGGGCCAGTCGAGTCCTGCATCCTTGGCGAACGCTCTGAGATAATCACCCCACGTACTTGCAGGCAATGTGCGAAGCTGGTTGCCCATCTTCGTGGTCGTTCCGAGAAAAAGCGCGTGACGATGCTTCTGCGCTTTGGCTATTTCCGGGTCGCGCGGGTTGATCCTGCGCCGGTCGACGATCTCGGTGGCGATCATGGCTTGGTAGGGTTCGACCCAGCGCTCCATTAGGCGGAGCACCCGTACGGCAGCCTCAGGGATCATCCAGTCGTGCTGCCCAGCATTGCTCTTCTCTGACTTGGAACGCATCCAGTGGAAGACGGTGCCTTCATCGTCTTCAGTGCGGTGATGCGCGCCCAACTGTACATTGGCCAATTCATGGTTACGGCAACCGGAGGTGCTGGCCAGCACGATGTAGCAAGCGGTACGAAGATCAACAAGAGCATGGTTGAGTGCTGCCAAGCCACCTTCCCAACCAAGAGCGCCGAGGTGCCGGTTTTTGGCTTCAATTACAGCCCAAGACTTCTGTAATTTCCGCTCTGCTGCAATGGCAGCGACAGAATCGCGTAGATCAAGTAGGTATTTGCCGCGTTGGACTTGTTCGAAAGCTTTACCGAACAGAGTGCAGAACACCGCATCCGGTATCAGAGGAGTTTTGCCGCTTTGCTTATAGGATGAACCGCTGCCGGTCAACCCTGCCATAGCTTGAGCCGACGTATCAGACCAGGGATGCTGCGGGATCGGGTCGTGGGTGTGCTGACTCAACTCATATAGCACTTCGACGGCGAGCAGACGGTTTAAAAGGCCGAGTTGCGACAGCGGCTTGCCTTTGTTTCGGTGAATCTGCCGGTGTTCGCGGCACTCAATAACATAATTTGTGCAGACAATAGGGGTGACCGCGCCCATGCGGGCCAGGTTAAGCGTGTCCAAGTGCCGTAGAAAGGACATTACGTAGTTGAAGAACTTGAGTAATGTCCCCCCTTTCGGCCGTTGTTGGCCCGCCCGGCCACGCCGCAGATAACGGTAGACGGCCGCCTTCATCGCTGCCCTGAACGCAGCGGGTACACGCCGAAAGTCCAAACGCCGTTGACTGTCGCGCATGTTGCTCGGTATGCCATCGAGCTGCCAGCAGTCATCACCATAGCGACTGAGGATAACCCAGTGCCCATCAACCTTGATGGCACTTACAATTAGGGCGTCACGCAGGTTATCGGGTAGTTCGCACACATCTCCTGGCTGCGATTCGATGCCAGCCCAAAGGTGGGTGGCAACAGTGCTATTGCTCATGTGAAAACCTCCAAGCCCGGAAGCACGTCAGATGACCAGAATAAGTGTGGCTCGATGCGCGCACGCTCGCGTGCGGCCTCGACTGCGGCGAGTTTGAATGCACCGCGTCGTAGTCCCTCGCCAACGATGTAGTCATCAATCAATCGAGGGATATGTGCGTACTCTCGCGCCCATCGCCGCTTGTCCATGCGATTGCGCTCGACGAACACGCGGAAGTAGAAGCTGAACAGCTTGTATAGGTCGTCACCCGTCACCGCGTAATGTCGGCAGCGCAAGCAGTTGATGAAGTTGATGCAGGTAGCGCCTTCCATCTTTGGGGCGTACTGGCCGTTTTCCGGGTCGCTACAACGCCCCATTGGCGTTGTCTTGTAGGTTTCGCCAGTAGTACGGGTCAGGAACTCCTGGACCATTACCTCACCCATGAACCGCCAGTTGCGCTTTGCACCTTCACTCGCCACCAGATAGTTGCGTCCGGTCACTTGGGGGGTATTGCCGAGGGCAATGGCAGTAGTCGCCAGATCACCGTCCAGAAGCTCGTATATGCGGTTTGCAAAGGTTTTGCGCAAGCGTGAGACGTTGATACGAAGAGGCTGCCCATCGCTGTCCTTGAGGTCGTAGCTGGCTACTAGCTTCTGAATCGAATTCTGTAACATCATTTCAGATAGTACAGCGACCTGGCCCTTCGTTTTATAGGCCCGTGATTGATACAACCAGACGCGGGATTGAAGGTCGTCAGTAGCATCTGCGAGTAGTGGCTCGGTACGGGTGATCACTTGCCTGATCAGGCGCTCGACGTTGGTCTTGATAGCCGGTGTGGACTCCAACAGTCGCTCATGTGTGCTGTCGCCACGTATGGCAACTTTGCTTGTGTTGTGCCCGCGCCGTTTCCACAGGATTAAAAAAGTAGTGTTGTCTTTGGGGTGGGCCCGTAAGCAGTCTCGCTTCATTTCCAGTAGCGGAACGGTGTTACGTCCAGTGTGCAACGCCACTATCAGCAGGGCATAAGCCAACAGTTCGGCGGTCAGCGGTACGTCGGTGCGCCAGATCGGTACGACCGCCTGCTTGACCGCTGCCGAGAAAGCTTGGCGCTGCGCCTTTGGCAGTGGAGTCTCGCCCTTGTAGTGGCGATTGGTGTTCGGGAACGGGTTACGTGGGAAGGTGGCTGCGTCACCTGCAGCGATAATGACAATCAGCCCTCGCTGGCTGAACGCTTGGAGCACGGACTTCGTGCAAGAGTAGCGGCTCTTCTGGGCGGTAGTAGCCACACTCTGTCCAGCGAGGTGGCCGAGATAGCCGTCGATGAGCTCGCGGTCAATGTCGGTCAGGTTCAAGTCGCATCCGAGCGCCGTCGCACGCAGCACCAGATAGTCGAGAAAGTAACGCAAGCCATTGCGGCAGTAGGCTGCCACCGTACTGCTCTCAACCACTGCATCCTGCCCGGTCAGGAAGCGCTCAATTTGCCGCTGACAGGCATATGTTATCGGATCTATGCGCGCTCCGTACCAAGGTGCAAAGTCGAACGTTCGCCAGCGAGTGGCATTTTGCCCGAAAGAGACAATAGTACTAGGCGGTGGAATGGCTTCGGGGAGCACAACGATACGCCCCTGCTGCTGAAAGCTGTGCTCGATCTGCGGAACGCCGAGATCGCTCTTGACATACACTTTGCGCTTGCCCATCAAGCTGCCCCCAAGTTGTCATTCAGTTCCTCGTCATAGGCCAGCACCGCGCCATCGGCCAATTCATTAATCAGATGCAGGTACACCATTGTTGTTTGGATCGAGCTATGGCCGAGTTGTCGCTGCACGAACACCAACGGTTCTATATCGCCGCGATTTCGCTGAAGGGCAACTAGGGTGTGGGTGGCATAAGTGTGGCGCAGCATGTGAGGATGAGCCTTGATGCCGACCTTCTTTCCGACATTGCGGATGATGCGCTCGATACCCTTCCCATCATTAGCGAATGGCTCGCCAAACTGGTTAAGAAATAGCTGCTTGTGCTTTGCTGGGCTCAGAGTTTCCCGTTCACCGCGAACCTGAACTACGTAGCGGTTTAGGTCTGAGAGAAAGCGGCGGCTGATGTAAATGTCGCGTACCTTGCTACGCTTCGTCAGCATGCCATGACCATCGTGCGGATCGAGGTGAATCCGAATGTTGCGCTCGCGCCTACCGGTTTTGTCGGGGTCAAAGACGTAGGCAAGGGGGAACGTGGCGATTTCCTCACGGCGCAAGCCGGTCTGAAGGCCGAATCTAATCATCATACGGTGATGGGGATTCTCTACAGACGCCAAAAGCGCCCTGATCTCATCCATGCTCAAAAACTTCGGCAATGTCCGATGCGCGCGCGGCATCAAGTCGTTTGCCATGGCTTTGCCGCCACTGGCGTTGACATGGGCTAAGAATCCGGTTTCACGCTTGACATTCCGTTCTTCGTAGCTGAACGGCAGCCTCGACACCCATCCTTGGCTCTGTGCGTATTCGTAGAACTTGCAGACGTAGAGCAACCGTTGCCTTGTCGTTGAGGGAGCCAACTTGCACTCCACCAGACAATAGTCCCGGTAGGCAGCCACAATACTCTTGGCCTCGCCACGGTCAACGTCGCGCCAATCAAGTTCATGAACCTGAAGAAAGCTGAAAAAATCGTACAGGGCGCGGCCAGTGCTTGGCCAAGACTTCGCTGAACCAATGGCTCCGCGGAGAAGGTAGTGCCGAAAGAAATTATTGGCTGGAACACAACTTTCCATTGTGTCCCAAAGCAGGATTGGAAAATTGGGATAAGGACGCCCAGCGATTACCAAATCCTCGGTAGCCCACACGAGTTCCATCAGCCAGACACCCCCTCAGTTCTGACAAGCTGGCAAATCCCTTCATCTCATCATCAGAGTCAAAGGCTAAGGTAAAAGCTTAAGAAGGCCGTTAACTATTCACAGTTGAAGCTATCTAACCCCTTGTTTGTAAAACTAGCCAATTCCTAACCTTTATCAAGCCCCAGTACAAAAGTTTATAGTGAGGCCCATGGAAACCTTCAGCAGTATCGAATGCTTTGTCCGCAGCGCCGAGGTCGGCAGCTTCGCCGAGGCCGCCCGACGCCTGAGCCTGACACCGGCGGCGGTGGGCAAGAGTGTGGCCAAGCTTGAGGCGCGCCTGGGGGTGCGGCTGTTCCAGCGCAGCACCCGCAGCCTGACGCTGACCGAGGCGGGGCAGCTGTTCCTGGGTGAAGTCGGCGCCAGCCTCACCACCATCCAGAACGCCGTCGCCAACCTGGCCAGCGCCGGCGGGCAGCCGGCCGGCACGCTGAAGGTCAGCATGGGCACGGTGTTCGGCCGCCTGTACATCGTGCCGTTGCTGGGGGAGTTCCTGCGGCGGTTTCCGGCGATCAGTCCGGACTGGCATTTCGATAACCGTCAGGTCGATCTGATCGGGCAGGGGTTCGATGCGGCGATCGGCGGCGGCTTCGAGTTGCCCCAAGGCGTGGTCGCCCGCCGGTTGACCCCGGCGCATCGGGTGTTGGTGGCCTCAGGGACTTATCTGGACGCGCGCGCCTTGATCCAGGGGCCGGAGGATCTGGCGGAGCACGACGGGATCCTGATCCGCTCGCCGCAGACCGGCCGGGTGCGTTCCTGGCAACTGACCCACCGCAACCGCCAGCACAGTCCGTTGACCCTCAAGGCACGCATGACCATGAGCGATTCCGAGGCGGCCTGCGCCACGGCGATGCAAGGGTTGGGGATTGCGCTGGTGAGCATGCCGTTCGCCGTGCCGTACCTTACGGCGGGAACGTTGCGGCGGGTGCTGCCGGACTGGTACGTCGACGACGGCAACATTTCCATCTATTACGCCGAGCACAGGCTGCTGCCGGGCAAGACCCGGGCGTTTGTCGATTTCATCATCGAGCAGTTCGCCGGGCAGGGGCTTGCGCAGCGGTTCAGTGCGGTTTGAGCCTGGTTCGGAACCCAGGTGCGGCCGATCGCCAGCAGGCTGGCTCCCACACGTATCTCTGGTGCCCGCAGAATCCATGTGCACCACAAAAACCTGTGGGAGCTGGCTTGCCAGCGATGAGGCCGGCACATCCAGCATCACCAGTGCCTGACCCACCGCTATCGCCAGCAGGGTGGGAGGCGATCCGAATGTGGGAGCCGGCCTGCCGGCGATGAACGATGACGCGGCCTACCGGCCGAACCGCCCGCCCCAGCCGATGATAGTCTTCGGCCGTGGCGTCGCGTAGGTGCGCACCTTGGACGTCGACAGCCCCAGCCGCACCAGCGATTCGGCGACCGTCACCGCCGCCGTCACGCCGTCCACCACCGGCACGCCGGTGCGCTGGCGGATCTGCTCGTCGAGCCCGGCCATGCCGCCGCAGCCCAGGCAGATGACTTCGGCCTTGTCCTGGGTCACCGCCAGCTCGGCCTGGCGGATAATGGCCTCCACTGCGCGCTGCGGCTCGTGCTCCAGCTCCAGCACCGCCAGGCCGCTGGCCCGCACCGAAGCGCAGCGCTCCCACAGGCCCGACAGCTTCAGCCGGTCCTCGATCAGCGGCACGGTGCGGTCCAGGGTGGTGACCACCGAATAGGCGTGGCCCAGGTACATCGCGGTGCTGGCGGCGGCGTCGGTGATGTCCACCACCGGCACGTTGAGCAGCTCCTGCAGGCCCTCGCGGCCGTGTTCGCCGTAGCCGGCCTGGATCACGGCGTCGAACGGCTGGTCGTAGGCCATCACCCGGTCCATCACGGCGATGGCGGCCAGGTAGCTTTCGAAGTTGCCTTCGACCGAGTCGGCCCCGAAGTACGGCGTCAGGCCGACGATTTCGGTGCCGGGGGAGGCGACCGTCTGGGCGGAGCGGGCGATGGCCTGGGTGATGGATTCGGTGGTGTTGACGTTGACCACGAGAATGCGCATGGAAAGTCCTTATTGCGGTGGGTGCTGCGGCCCGCGGACGGGCCGCCGGAAAAGTCAGTGGCTGACGTTGTCGACGGCGATGGCCTCGCCGCTGACATCGGCGTAGTGCGGCTGGCGCTTGGCGATGATCAGGTAGAGCATTCCGGCGATGCCGGCACCGATCAGCCAGGAGAACGGCGAAACGCTGTGGAAGCCCGGCACCAGCGCCAGGACGATGGCGATCAGCGCCGCGGGAATGAACGCCGCCACGGCGCGGACATTGACCCCGCGGCTGTAGTAATAGGCGCCCGCAGGGTGTTCGCTGTAGAGCTGCGGCACGTGGATCCGGCCTTTGCGGATCAGCCAATAGTCGACCATGATCACCCCGTACAGCGGGCCGAGCAGGGCGCCCAGGCCCGACAGGAAGTACACGATCACCAACGGGCTGTTGTAGAGGTTCCACGGCAGGATCAGCACGGCGAGGGTGGCGCTGATCAGTCCGGCGCGGCGGAAGGTCAGGTACTTCGGCGCCAGGTTGCTGAGCACGAAGGCCGGGGCGACGAAGTTGGCCATGATGTTCACCGCCACGGTGACGATCAGGAACGCCAGGCAACCGAGCACCAGGAAAAAGGTGTTCGGGATCGAGGCGATGATTTCGGTCGGGCTTTCGATGATTTTCCCGTTGATCTGGAACTGCGCGCCGCACAGCAGCACGGTGATGCCGGCGAACACCAGGATGTTGACCGGCAACCCCCAGAAATTGCCGACCTTGATGGTCTTGCGGCACGGCGAAGAGCGGGCGAAGTCGCAGAAGTTGAGGATCAGCGTGCCGTAGATCGCCAGCCACAGCGCGCCGCCGGCGAAGATGTTGCGCCACATCTCGGCGCCGGTCAGCGGCTCGCGGATCGACCAGGCGATGGTCGCGTCGGCCTGGGCGTACATCCACGCGGCGAGGCAGGCGACGGTCAGCAGGATGACCGGGCCGGCGAACGCTTCGTAGCGCCGCACCATTTCCATGCCGTAGGCCAGGATCGTCAATTGCACCAGCCAGATCGCGACGAAGCACACCCAGCCCAGGCTCGACAGGCCGAGGATCGAATCGTGGTCGTACTCGGCGAAGCCCGGATGGATCGCCGTGAGCAGCACGCGGAACACCACCGAGGCGAGGTAGGTCTGGATGCCGAACCAGGCGATGGCGATCACCGCCCGGATCAGGGCCGGAATCTGCGCCCCGTGGATGCCGAAGCTGATCCGGCTGATGACCGGGAACGGCACGCCGGTCTTTTGCCCCATGTAGCCGGACAGGTTCATGAAGAAGTACACCAGCGTTGCGCCGATGCCCAGCGACAGCAGGATCTGCCAGCCGCCCAGGCCCAACGCGTACAGGCCGATGGCGAAGGAGTAGTTGGCGATGTTGTGCACATCGTTGGTCCACAGGGCGAAGATGCTGTAGCGGCCCCAGCGCCGGCCTTCGGCCTTGGTCGGCGCCAGGTCGCGGTTGTGCAGGCGAGGGCTCAGTTGCAGCGGTTCAGCGGCATCGTCACCGGTCACGGTTCGGTCGGGGGAAGCGGCGGGCAGATTCAGCGCGATGTTGTTGGAGAGACTTGTACGCATTCCGGCAGGCTCCTGATGTCCGGGCCGCGATGACTGTGCATGAGCGTTCGGGCTCGACAAATCTTCGTCGCGGCCAGTGAGGCATCACTGGTGATGGGGCGTCTGCAGCCTGTACGGGATAGGGCGCTTCAGGCGTGCGGATCGAAAGTGTGTGTATGTCTTGGATATTTTTGTATACAAAACATGCATGCACTTAAGCCAGATACGTGCCAGTCGGAGATCTATGGAAAGCGTCGCTCATTTCGAAAAGTTATCGATTGGCGATAAGTGACTGAAATGGAGACGATATAAATTGACCGGTTGAACAGGTATTTATTTTTCGCCGGGGATTTTGAGGAGGAGTGAAAGTAGGGCGGGGGAGCGCCGGGTGTAACTTTTCAGGGCGCAGAAACGAAAAGTGCACACATAAATGGCACGGATGGTGACATTCATGTGTACACATTTTGAGATTGGTGAGATCTGTGTAGGAGCTTGCCTGCAAGCGATGAGGCCAGCACTGCCGACATCGATGTTGTGTGACCTAGCGCTATCGCCAGCAGGCTGGCTCCCACAGGGATCCCAGGTGTTTGCGGAACCTGAGTCCGCCGCAAGATCCTGTGGGAGCCAGCCTGCCGGCGAAGGGCGTTACGCCTTGCTGATGATGTTCCCCGCGTGCAGCCCGCATTCCTTCTGGGTCGCTTCTTCCCACCACCAGCGGCCTTCGCGTTCGTGCTGGTTCGGCAGCACGGGACGGGTGCAGGGTTCGCAGCCGATGCTGATGAAGCCGCGCTCGTGCAGGCTGTTGTAAGGCAACTCCAGCATGCGGATGTAGCCCCAGATCTCCTCGCTGGTCATCTGCGCCAGCGGGTTGAACTTGTACAGGGTGCGCTCCGGTGTGGAGAAGGCCGAATCGATCTCCATGACCGCCACCGCGCTGCGGGTGCCGGGGCTCTGGTCGCGGCGCTGGCCGGTGGCCCAGGCCTTGACGCCGGAGAGCTTGCGCCGCAGCGGTTCGATCTTGCGGATGCCGCAGCATTCGCCATGGCCGTCCTTGTAGAAGCTGAACAGGCCCTTTTCCTTCACGAACGGTTCCAGTTTCGTGTGGTCCGGCGAGACGATGTCGATGTCGATCTTGTAGAAGTCGCGCACCTGATCGATGAAGCGGTAGGTCTCCGGGTGCAGGCGGCCGGTGTCGAGGCTGAACACTTTGACGTTCTTGTTCAGCTTCCAGGCCATGTCCACCAGCACCACGTCCTCGGCGCCGCTGAAGGATATCCACAGGTCGTCGCCGAACTCGGCGAAGGCGAGCTTCAGGATGTCCTGCGGGGATTTGCTGGCATAGGTCGTGGCGAGTTCCACGATGTCGAACGTTGCACTCATCAGGGCGGCTTCCTACAGGTCGGTGGCGCTGGGCGCTCTATGTGGCGCCGATGGTAACAAAAAGCGCGGCCCGCCGGGGCGTGCTCTGCGTTGCGCGGCCGGGGGCGAGCGGCTAGAGTTCGGGCTCGCTCGACTCGATAAACAATACAAACGGAGTGTCGTTGTGGAAATTGCCTGTCTTGATCTTGAAGGGGTGCTGGTGCCGGAAATCTGGATCGCCTTCGCCGAAAAAACCGGAATCGAAGCGCTGAAGGCCACCACCCGGGACATTCCCGATTACGACGTGCTGATGAAGCAGCGCCTGCGGATTCTCGACGAGCACGGCCTCAAGCTTTCGGATATCCAGGAAGTGATCGCCACCCTCAAGCCGCTGGACGGCGCGGCTCAATTCGTCGACTGGCTGCGCGAGCGCTTCCAGGTGGTGATCCTGTCGGACACCTTCTATGAGTTCTCCCAGCCGCTGATGCGCCAGCTGGGCTTCCCGACCTTGCTCTGCCACCGTCTGGTCACCGACGAAAGCGGGCGGGTGACCGGCTACCAGCTGCGTCAGAAAGATCCCAAGCGCCAGTCGGTCCTGGCCTTCAAGAGCCTGTATTACCGGGTGATCGCCGCCGGCGATTCCTACAACGACACCAGCATGCTGGGCGAGGCGGATGCCGGGATCCTGTTCCATGCGCCGGACAACGTGATCCGCGAGTTCCCGCAGTTCCCGGCGGTGCACAGCTTTGCCGAGCTCAAGCAGGAGTTCATCAAGGCGTCGAACCGGGACTTGAGCCTGTAAGGCTTATTGTGGCGAGGGAGCTTGCTCCCGCTCGACTGCGCAGCAGTCGCCGGTCTTGCGGGAGCCAACTCCCTCGCCACACCGCTCAGAGGTCCTGCAAGGTTTCGAGCAGGACCTTCACCTTGGTGATCGACTCCTGGTATTCCGCCTGCCAGTCCGAGTCGGCGACGATCCCGCCCCCGCCCCAGCAGCACACCTGCCCGTCCTTGACCAACAGGCTGCGGATGGCGATGGAACTGTCCATTTCGCCCCGCACGTCCAGGTACAGCAACGAGCCGCAGTAGAGGCCGCGTCGGGTCGGCTCCAGTTCGTCGATGATCTGCATCGAGCGGATCTTCGGCGCGCCGGTGATCGAGCCGCCGGGGAAGCTGCCGGCGATCAGGTCCAGCGCATCGCGGCCGTCCGCCAGCTCGCCGGTCACGCTGCTGACCAGGTGGTGCACGTTCGGATAGCTTTCCAGGCTGAACAGCTCCGGCACCCTCACCGAGCCGGTGCGGCAGGTGCGGCCCAGGTCGTTGCGCAGCAGGTCGACGATCATCAGGTTTTCCGCGCGGTCCTTGGGGCTGGCCAGCAGTTCGGCGGCATTCGCGGCATCTTCGTCCGCCGTCGCGCCGCGGGGGCGGGTGCCCTTGATCGGCCGGGTCTCCACCTGACGCTGGCTGACCTTGACGAAGCGTTCCGGCGACAGGCTCAGCACCGCGCCGCCGTCGGGCAGGCTCTGGAAGCCGGAAAACGGTGTCGGGCAAGCCGCGCGCAACGCGCTGTACGCCAGCCACGGATCGCCTTCGCACGGGGCGCGGAAGCGCTGGGCAAAGTTGACCTGATAGCAATCGCCGGCCTGGATGTACTGCTGAATGCGCTCGAAGGCCTGACGGTACTCGTCGGCCGAGAGGTCGGCCGCCATCGGCGCCTTCAGGCTGAACGGCGTCAGCGGGGCGGTCGCCGGCCGGCTGAACAGCGCGATCAACCGCTGCCTTTCGCTGTCGCCCACCGAGGGATGGAACACCAGTTGGCTGGTGGCCGCCAGGTGATCGCTGATCAGTGCCCAGTCGTACAGGCCGAAGCGTGCGTCGGGCAATTGCAGGTCGTCCAGGGCCCGGCTCGGCAGGTTCTCCAGGTGCCGGCCGAAGTCGTAGCTCAGGTAGCCGATCAGGCCGCCGGCGAACGGCAGTTCGCTGCCGTCGGGCAATGCGGCGTCGCCCAGGCGTGTCAGTTGGCTGCGCAGGCGTTGCAGGAAACGTTCGCCGCTTTCGTCCGGCAACACCGCCAGATGCTCCAGCGGCCAGGCGCTGAGCAGGTCGAAGCGGCCGCGGTCGGCGCTTGGCCGGCCGCTGTCGAGCAGTACGGCGCCGGGGGCGTGGCGGATCGCCGCGAAGTAGTCGGCTGGGTTGGCGCGGTAGGGCAGCGGGTGTACGGAACAGGTCGGCATGGGCGGGGCGGATCGGCCATCGAGGCGGGGTGGGGATTGTAGTCCCCTCAAGGGTTCGCTCCTAGAGGGGATGTCGGGATGAGGCAAATGGCGAACGGTTGCCATGGCCCTGTGACGAGGGAGCTTGCTCCCGCCGGTTGGCGACCGCTTTGCGGTCGAGCGGGAGCAAGCTCCCTCGCCACAGGGGATCAGCCCTCGACCGCCGGGATGTGCCCGAACATTTCCTGGGTGAACGCCACGCGCTCGGCCACCGTCTCGGTGATGCCCCGGGCCTTCAACTGCTCCAGGTGCGCCTCGACCGCATGGGTGCGCGACGTCAGCCCGCAGTCGTTGGCGATCTGGATGTTCAGCCCCGGCCGGGCGTTGAGCTCCAGGATCAGCGGGCCCTTGTCCTGGTCCAGCACCATGTCCACGCCGATGTAGCCCAGGCCGCACAGCTCGTAGCAGCCGGCGGCGAGCTTCATGAAGCCGTCCCAGTAGGGCAGCTGCACGCCGTCCACCGCGTTGGTGGTGTCCGGGTGCTTGCTGATGAAGTTGTTCAGCCAGGTGCCGCGCAGGGTCAGGCCGGTGGCCAGGTCGACGCCGACGCCGATGGCGCCCTGGTGCAGGTTGGCCTTGCCGTTGGACTGGCGGGTCGGCAGGCGCAGCATGGCCATCACCGGGTAGCCCATCAGCACGATGATGCGGATGTCCGGCACGCCTTCGTAGCTGATGCTGCGGAAGATCTGGTCCGGGGTCACCCGGTATTCGATCAGCGCCCGGTCGCGGTGCCCGCCCAGGGAATACAGGCCGGTGAGGATGCTGGAGATGTGGTGCTCGATCTCCTCGTGGCTGATGATCTTGCCCGACACCGTGCGGTAGCGGCCCTCGAAGCGGTCGGCGACCACGATGATGCCGTCGCCGCCGGCGCCTTGGGCCGGCTTGATCACGAAATCGTTGCGCCCGCCGATGATCTCGCCGAGCTTGTCGATTTCCTTCTCGGTGGAGATCACGCCATACAGTTCCGGCACATGGATGCCGGCCTTGAGCGCACGTTCCTTGGTGATGATCTTGTCATCGACGATCGGGTACAGGCTGCGCTTGTTGTACTTGAGCACGTAGTCCGCGTTGCGCCGGTTGATGCCCATGATGCCGCGGGCTTCCAGGGCCTTCCAGGTCTTCCAGAAACCGAACATCAGGCGTCAGCCTTCTTCAGGAAGGCCTTGAAGCGCACCAGCTCGGTCAGGCGGTAGCCGCGGTAGCGACCCATGGCCAGCATGAAGCCCACCAGGATCAGCAGCACCGCCGGGAAGGTGAACACGAAGTACACCAGCTCCGGCACGGTCATGATCAGGTGCGCCAGGGACGCGGCGAACAGCGTGCCGATGGCCACCTTCATGGCGTGGCTGGCGCCGCGCTCTTCCCAGGTGATCGACAGGCGTTCGATGGTCATGGTCAGGATCACCATCGGGAACAGCGCCACCGACAGCCCGCGCTCAAGCCCCAGCTTGTGGCTGAACAGGCTGATGGCGGCGATCAGCACCACCACGAAGGTCAGCACCACCGACAGGCGCGGCAGCATCTGCAGCTTCAGGTGCTCCAGGTACGAACGCAGCGACAGGCCCAGCGCCGTGATCACGGTGAACAGCAGGATGCCGAAGCCCAGCTGCGTCTCGCGGAAGGCCAGGGCGATCAGCACCGGGGTGAACGTGCCCAGGGTCTGCAGGCCGATCAGGTTGCGCAGGATCAGGATCACCAGCACGCCGATCGGGATCATCACCATGATCATGAAGGTCTGCTGGGTCTGCAGCGGCAGGCCGTACAGCGAGTATTCGAGGAAGTTGGCGTCGGTGTTCTCGTCGGTCAGCTTGGCCAGGCGGATGGCGTTCATCTCGCTGTTGTTCAGGCTGAAGGTCACGTTGGCCTTCTTGCCGCCGTCGACGGTGATCAGGTTCTCGTCGCCGATCCACCACAGCAGGCGGTCGGTCGGCAGGCCCTGTTCGCCGGTTTCCGGGTTGAAGTACAGCCAGTCGGTGCCGTTGAAGCTGCGCAGCCACAGTTCAGGCATCTGCGGCTGGTCGGCCACCAGGCGGATGGTGTGCACCTTTTCCACCGGCACGTGGGCGATGGACAGCAGCAGCTCGACGATCTTGGCCTTGTGCGCGGTGGACGGATCGCCCGCCAGCAGCAGTTTCACGTTGTCGTCGTTGACGTTGTTGACCCGCTTGATCGCCTCGCCGATGAAGGTCTCGACGTCGGCCGAATGCTGGCGGATCGGCGCGAGCAGGGCTTCGGCGGCGATCTTCTCCGGGCCTTCGATGGCCATGCTGTCGCGGAAGGTCGGGCCCTTGATCTTGGACTTTTCGGCGGTGTAGCGCTTGGTCAGCACCAGGCGGTAGTACAGGGTCTGGTTGCCCTTGGCCCGGCGCGCCGACCAGGTGACCTTGCGGTTGCCGTCGATGCGGTTGACCGCCACCCCGTAGTTGTTGGAGATGAAGCTCTCATTGAGGCTGACGTAGTCGCGGCTCAGGGGCGGCACGAACATCTGGATCTTGACCGGATCCTTGGTGCTGGCGACGAACTCGACCTTGGCGTCGATGTTCCACAGGTCGTCGGTGGCGTCTTCGGTCACCGGGATGCCGAGCACGAAAATCTGATAGGCCGTGACCGAGACGCCCAGCAGCACGAGGACGGCGATCAGGATTTTCAGGTGGAAGGTAAGAGAACGCATTGAAATTACTCGGCGGTATGAGCGGCGATGGCGCAGGCGGGTTTGCCGGCAGCGTATTTAAGACTGGGGTCGACCAGCGCATCGAAACGCTTGAGCGCTTCGGAGCCGATCAAAAGCGGGTATTGGAACGCACTGCGGTCGGTCAGGTTCACTTCGATGCTGCGCATCGCCGAGCCCATGCAGATGTCCAGCTCGATCACCGGGCGGGCGGTGTACTTCTTGCCTTCTTCCGGGTCGTAGTCGCCGGCGCGGCGCTTGATCTTGCTGACCCGGGCCAGCGGCCGTTCGATCGGGTGCGAATGCGCCGCGTCAATGGCCAGGTAGAAACGCACCCAGGATTCGCCGTTGCGCTTGAAGCGCTTGATGTCGCGGGCGCTCAGCGAGGCGGTCTTGGCGCCGGTGTCGAGCTTGGCCGCGACTTCCAGGTTGATGCCGTCCAGGGCCGCGTACTCGTTGAGGCCGTACACGGTCTTTTCCCCCGCGGCGGCGAGGCCGGGCAGGCAGAACAGCGCGAAAAATGTGGGGAAGGGCTTGAGTCTCATAAATCCTGGCGAGCAGCGTTCCGTTCACGGTTCAGGGCCATGGCATCAGGATGTCCTGTCTGCCCATGCGCCTTCGGGTGCCTATCAGCTTTTTATGACAAGCCGTGCAAATGACCTGCAAATGCGGGCGGCATTCTAGCACGGCGGCTTTATGGCGCCAGCGCCGGGAGCCGTCTATAACCCTTGGGGTTGAAATCGCGGGTTATTAGACGATTGTCGACAATATCTATTTATCCTTTGACTGATGCGGGCTGATTGGCTAGTTTTTGCCGCATTGGAAAACAAGGTGTCGACAATATGCTGGATCAACTCGATCCTCCGGTCGCCAGCGGCGACGATTCGGAAACGCTCTCGGAAAACGTCTTCCGGCGCATCCAGGCGGCCATCGTCAAGGGTGAGATCGCCCCCGGCAGCAAGATCTCCGAGCCGGAGCTGGCGCGCACCTACGGCATCAGCCGCGGCCCGCTGCGCGAGGCCATCCATCGCCTGGAAGGCCAGCGCCTGCTGGTGCGGGTGCCGCACGTCGGGGCGCGGGTGGTGTCGCTGAGCCACGCCGAACTGCTGGAACTCTACGAGATCCGCGAGTCCCTCGAAGGCATGGCGTGCCGCCTGGCGGCCGAGCGCATGAGCAGCGAAGAAATCGACGAACTGCGCCAGGTGCTGGAGACCCACGAGCGCGACGCGGCGTTCCAGGCCGGGCTCGGCTACTACCAGCAGGAAGGCGATTTCGACTTTCACTACCGGATCATCCAGGGCAGCGGCAACCGCACCCTGACCCAGATGCTCTGCGGCGAGCTCTACCAACTGGTGCGCATGTACCGCATCCAGTTCTCCACCACGCCCAACCGTCCGCGCCAGGCCTTTGCCGAGCACCACCGGATTCTCGACGCCATCGCCGACCGTGACGGCGAACTGGCCGAACTTTTGATGCGCCGCCACATCGGCGCCTCCAAACGAAACATCGCCCGTCACTACCAGGACGGCGCCAACCCGACAGCCACTGAACGAGGTGAGTCATGAGTTCCAACCAGAACACTCCAGGCCAGCGTTTTCGCGACGCGGTCGCCAGCGAGCATCCGCTGCAAGTGGTCGGCGCGATCAACGCCAACCATGCGCTGCTGGCCAAGCGCGCCGGCTTCAAGGCGATCTACCTGTCCGGCGGCGGGGTGGCCGCCGGCTCCCTCGGCGTGCCGGACCTGGGCATCACCGGCCTGGATGACGTGCTGACCGACGTGCGCCGCATCACCGACGTCTGCGACCTGCCGCTGCTGGTGGACGTGGACACCGGTTTCGGCGCCTCGGCGTTCAACGTCGCGCGCACCGTCAAGTCGATGATCAAGTTCGGCGCCGCCGCCATCCACATCGAGGACCAAGTCGGCGCCAAGCGCTGCGGCCACCGTCCGAACAAAGAGATCGTCACCCAGCAGGAAATGGTCGACCGCATCAAGGCCGCCGTCGACGCCCGCACCGACGACAGCTTCGTGATCATGGCCCGCACCGACGCCCTGGCCGTCGAAGGCCTGGAGTCCGCCCTGGACCGCGCCGCCGCGTGCATCGAGGCCGGCGCCGACATGATCTTCCCGGAAGCCATCACCGAGCTTGAGATGTACAAGCTGTTCGCCAGCCGCGTGAAGGCGCCGATCCTGGCCAACATCACCGAATTCGGCTCGACGCCGCTCTACACCACCGAGCAGTTGGCCGGCGCCGACGTGTCGCTGGTGCTGTATCCGCTGTCGGCGTTCCGCGCCATGAACAAGGCGGCCGAAAACGTCTACACCGCGATCCGCCGCGACGGCACCCAGCAGAACGTCATCGACACCATGCAGACCCGCATGGAGCTCTACGACCGCATCGATTACCACACCTTCGAGCAGAAGCTCGACGCGCTGTTCGCGCAGAAGAAAGGCTGAACCAGATCCTGTAGGGGGCGGGCAGGCCCGCCCCATAAGTTTCCCAGACAAATTCAAGAAGATTGGAGACAGCAATGGCCGAAGCAAAAGTACTCAGTGGCGCCGGGCTCCGGGGTCAGGTCGCCGGGCAGACCGCACTGTCCACCGTGGGCCAGGCCGGTGCCGGCCTGACTTACCGCGGCTATGACGTGCGCGAACTGGCGGCGGATGCGCAATTCGAAGAAGTGGCGTACCTGCTGCTCTACGGAGAGCTGCCGACCCAGGCCCAGCTCGCCGACTACCAAGGCAAGCTGAGCAAGCTGCGCGACCTGCCGCAGGCGCTCAAGGAAGTGCTGGAGCGCATTCCCGCCGACGCCCACCCGATGGACGTGATGCGCACCGGTTGCTCGTTCCTGGGCAACATCGAGCCGGAGAAGGACTTCTCCGAGCAGCGCGACAAAACCGACCGCCTGCTGGCCGCGTTCCCGGCGATCATGTGCTACTGGTACCGCTTCAGCCACGACGGCAAGCGCATCGATTGCGTGAGCGACGAGCCGTCCATCGGCGGCCACTTCCTGCACCTGCTGCACGGCAAGAAGCCGAGCGAGCTGCACGTCAAGGTGATGAACGTCTCGCTGATCCTCTACGCCGAGCACGAGTTCAACGCCTCGACCTTCACCGCCCGCGTGTGCGCCTCGACCCTGTCGGACCTGTATTCCTGCGTGACGGCGGCCATCGGCTCGCTGCGCGGCCCGCTGCACGGCGGCGCCAACGAAGCGGCGATGGAAATGATCGAGCGCTTCTCGTCGCCGGAAGAGGCGATCAAAGGCACCCTCGGCATGCTCGAGCGCAAGGACAAGATCATGGGCTTCGGCCACGCGATCTATAAGGACAGCGACCCGCGCAACGAGGTGATCAAGGGCTGGTCGAAGAAGCTCGCCGACGAAGTGGGCGACACGGTGCTGTTCCCGGTCTCCGAGGCCATCGACAAGACCATGTGGGAGCAGAAGAAGCTGTTCCCCAACGCCGACTTCTACCATGCCTCGGCGTACCACTTCATGGGCATCCCGACCAAGCTGTTCACCCCGATCTTCGTCTGCTCGCGCCTGACCGGCTGGGCGGCGCACGTGTTCGAGCAGCGCGCCAACAACCGCATCATCCGTCCGAGCGCCGAGTACACCGGCGTCGAACAGCGCAAGTTCGTGCCAATCGAACGTCGCTGAATGGTGGAGGCCAGGCACCGATACCGAAGTTCACCAAAGTCCTTGTGGGAGCTGGCTTGCCAGCGATGACGGAGTCATATCCAGCATCGATGGCAGCTGACCCGCCGCAATCGCTGGCAAGTCGAGTCGTCGCACCGCAGCTCCCACAAGGTTCGTGTGAATTTCGAGGTTGATGCCAGGCCTCGCCCTTTGAAACTACCGTGCCCCGAGTCCTGACCGATGAACACACAATTTCGTAAACAACTGCCCGGCACCGCCCTGGACTACTTCGATGTCCGCGCAGCGGTCGACGGGATCCAGCCCGGCAGCTACGACACCCTGCCGTACACCTCTCGCGTGCTGGCGGAAAACCTCGTGCGTCGCTGCGACCCGGCCACGCTCACTGATTCCCTGAAACAACTGATCGAGCGCAAGCGCGACCTCGACTTCCCGTGGTTCCCGGCCCGTGTGGTGTGCCACGACATCCTCGGCCAGACCGCGTTGGTGGATCTGGCCGGCCTGCGCGACGCGATCGCCCAGCAGGGTGGCGACCCGGCGCAGGTCAACCCGGTGGTGCCGACCCAACTGATCGTCGACCACTCGCTGGCGGTGGAGGCGGGCGGGTTCGACGCCCAGGCGTTCGAGAAGAACCGCGCCATCGAAGACCGCCGCAACGAAGACCGTTTCCACTTCATCAACTGGACCAAGAAAGCGTTCAAGAACGTCGACGTGATCCCGCCGGGCAACGGCATCATGCACCAGATCAACCTGGAGAAAATGTCCCCGGTGATTCAGGTGCGCCCAGATGAAAACGGCAAGCGCGTGGCGTTCCCCGACACCTGCGTCGGCACCGACAGCCACACCCCGCACGTCGATGCGCTGGGCGTGATCGCCATCGGCGTCGGCGGCCTTGAGGCCGAAAGCGTGATGCTCGGCCGCGCCTCGTGGATGCGTCTGCCGGAAAGCGTCGGCGTCGAACTGACCGGCAAGCTGCAGCCGGGCATCACCGCCACCGACATGGTGCTGGCGCTGACCGAATACCTGCGCAAGCAGAAGGTCGTCGGCGCGTGGCTGGAGTTCTTCGGCGAGGGCGCCTCGGCCCTGACCCTGGGCGACCGCGCGACCATTTCCAACATGGCCCCGGAATACGGCGCCACGGCGGCGATGTTCTACATCGACCGGCAGACCATCGACTACCTCAAGCTCACCGGCCGCGACGACGAGCAGGTGCAACTGGTCGAAAACTACGCCCGCACCACCGGCCTGTGGGCCGACAGCCTCAAAGGCGCGCAATACGAGCGCAGCCTGAGCTTCGACCTGTCCTCGGTGGTGCGCAACATGGCCGGCCCGAGCAACCCCCACGCCCGCGTGGCGGTGGCGGACCTGGCCGCCAAGGGCATTTCCGGGCAGTGGGACGACGTGCCGGGGCAAATGCCCGACGGCGCCGTGATCATCGCCGCCATCACCAGTTGCACCAACACCAGCAACCCGCGCAACGTGATCGCCGCCGGCCTGCTGGCGCGCAACGCCAACCGGCTGGGGCTGACCCGCAAGCCGTGGGTCAAGTCGTCGCTGGCGCCGGGCTCCAAGACCGTGGCGCTGTACCTGGAGGAAGCGGGGCTGGGCAAGGAGCTGGAGCAGCTCGGCTTCGGCGTCGTGGCGTTCGCCTGCACCACCTGCAACGGCATGTCCGGCGCGCTGGATCCGGTGATCCAGCAGGAAATCATCGACCGTGACCTGTACGCCACCGCCGTGCTCTCGGGCAACCGCAACTTCGACGGGCGGATCCACCCCTACGCCAAGCAGGCGTTCCTCGCGTCGCCGCCGCTGGTGGTCGCGTATGCCATCGCCGGCACCATCCGTTTCGACATCGAGAAAGACGTGCTGGGCGTGGCCGACGGCAAGGAAATCCGCCTGAAGGACATCTGGCCGAGCGACGAAGAGATCGAAGCGGTGGTCAAGGCGGCGGTGAAGCCTGAGCAGTTCCGCCAGGTCTACATCCCGATGTTCGCGATCCACGAAGACACCGGTCCCAAGGTCGCGCCGCTGTACGACTGGCGCGAGATGAGCACCTACATCCGCCGTCCGCCGTACTGGGAAGGCGCGCTGGCCGGCGCCCGTCCGCTCAAGGGCATGCGCCCGCTGGCGGTGCTGCCGGACAACATCACCACCGACCACCTGTCGCCGTCCAACGCGATCATGCTCGACAGCGCCGCCGGCGAGTACCTGGCGAAAATGGGCCTGCCGGAGGAGGACTTCAACTCCTACGCGACCCACCGCGGCGACCATCTCACCGCCCAGCGCGCGACCTTCGCCAACCCGAAACTGTTCAACGAAATGGTGCAGGAGAACGGCAAGGTCAAGCAGGGCTCGCTGGCCCGGGTGGAGCCGGAAGGCAAGGTGATGCGCATGTGGGAAGCCATCGAGACCTACATGGACCGCAAGCAGCCGCTGATCATCATCGCCGGCGCCGACTACGGCCAGGGTTCGTCCCGTGACTGGGCGGCCAAGGGCGTGCGGCTGGCCGGGGTCGAGGCGATCGTCGCCGAAGGCTTCGAGCGCATCCACCGCACCAACCTGGTGGGCATGGGCGTGCTGCCGCTGGAGTTCAAGCCGGGCACCGACCGCAAGACCCTGGGCATCGACGGCAGCGAGACCTACGACGTGATCGGCGACCGCACGCCGCGCACCGACCTGACGCTGGTGATCCACCGCAAGAACGGCGAACGCGTCGAGGTGCCGGTGACCTGCCGCCTCGACACCGCCGAAGAGGTGTCGATCTACGAGGCCGGCGGCGTGCTGCAGCGCTTTGCCCAGGACTTCCTCGAAGAATCGGCGGTCGCCGTCTAATCCACGTTGTGCCGGCGCGGGCCTTGCGGTCCGCGCCGGCGATTAAGGAGCACCATGGCTCACGCACTACAGATCAAGATTCCCGCCACCTACATGCGCGGCGGCACCAGCAAGGGCGTGTTCTTCAGCCTGCAGGACCTGCCCGAAGCGGCCCAGGTGCCGGGCCCGGCCCGCGATGCCTTGCTGCTGCGGGTGATCGGCAGCCCCGACCCTTACGAGAAACAGATCGACGGCATGGGCGGCGCGACGTCGAGCACCAGCAAGACCGTGATCCTGTCCAAGAGCATCAAGGCCGACCACGACGTCGATTACCTGTTCGGCCAGGTCGCCATCGACAAGCCGTTCGTGGACTGGAGCGGCAACTGCGGCAACCTGTCGGCGGCGGTCGGTTCGTTCGCCGTCAGCAACGGCCTGGTCGACCCCGACCGCATTCCCCGCAACGGCGTGGCGGTGGTGCGGGTGTGGCAGGCCAACATCGGCAAGACCATCATCGCCCACGTGCCGATCACCAACGGCGAAGTCCAGGAGACCGGTGACTTCGAGCTCGACGGCGTGACCTTTCCGGCGGCCGAAGTGCAATTGGAATTCATGGATCCGGCGGCGGAAGAAGAGGGCGGCGGCGGTTCGATGTTCCCCACCGGCAACCTGGTCGACGACCTGGAAGTGCCCGGCGTCGGCACCTTCAAGGCGACGATGATCAACGCCGGCATCCCGACGATCTTCGTCAACGCCGAGGACATCGGCTACAAGGGCACCGAGCTGCAAGGCGCGATCAACGGCGACCCGAAGGCGCTGGCGATGTTCGAAACCATCCGCGCCCACGGCGCGCTGCGCATGGGCCTGATTTCCCGTCTCGAAGAAGCGGCCCAGCGCCAGCACACGCCGAAGGTGGCGTTCGTCGCGCGGCCTGCGGATTACCTGGCCTCCAGCGGCAAGGCGGTGGCGGCCGAGGACGTCGATCTGCTGGTGCGCGCCCTGTCCATGGGCAAGCTGCACCACGCGATGATGGGCACGGCGGCGGTGGCCATCGGCACGGCGGCGGCGATCTCCGGGACGCTGGTGAACCTGGCGGCCGGCGGCACCGAGCGCAATTCCGTGCGTTTCGGCCATCCGTCCGGGACGCTGCGGGTCGGCGCCGAGGCGAGCCTGGAGAACGGCGAGTGGGTCGTGAAGAAAGCCATCATGAGCCGCAGTGCGCGGGTCTTGATGGAAGGTTTCGTCCGCGTGCCCGGCGACGCCTTCTGACCTGAACGGAACAAGGTGCGGGAGCCTGTCGGGCGGTGTCTTCACTGGCGTCATCGCCAGCAGGCTGGCTCCCACCTTGTATTGCGGCGACCGCACAGGCTGCATCCACCCGAGATCCCTGTGGGAGCCAGCCTGCTGGCGATAGCGTCAGCCCAGGCACCGCAGCAAAATCGATACAGCCGCATTTCCACAATAAGAACGCGTTAGCCCTGAACCGAGGTCCCCTCAACGAACCACTTCACGGAGTGAATCGACCATGAGCGCCAACGTTGACCAGAATGACCGTCCCGACTACGACCGTGTCCTGCAGGACATCGCCGACTACGTCCTCACCTTCAAGACCGAATCCGCCGAAGCCCTCGATACCGCCCGCAACTGCCTGATGGACACGCTGGGCTGCGGCCTGCTGGCCTTGCGCTTTCCCGAATGCACCAAGCATCTGGGCCCGCTCGTCGAGGGCACCGTCGTGCCGTTCGGCGCGCGGGTGCCGGGCACGCCGTATCGGCTCGATCCGGTGAAGGCCGCGTGGGACATCGGCTGCGCTGTGCGCTGGCTGGACTACAACGACACCTGGCTGGCCGCCGAGTGGGGGCATCCGTCCGACAACCTCGGCGCGATTTTGGCGGTGGCCGATCACCTGTCGCAGCAGCGCGTGGCCCGGGGCGATGCGCCGCTGGACATGCGTGCGGTGCTCGAAGCGATGATCATGGCCCATGAGATCCAAGGCGTGATCGCCCTGGAAAACTCGTTCAACCGCGTAGGGCTCGATCACGTCATCCTGGTGAAAGTCGCCTCCACCGCCGTCAGCGCCAAACTGATGGGCGCCAACCGCGAGCAGTTGCTGTCGGCGTTGTCCCATGCCTTCGCCGACGGCCAGGCGTTGCGCACCTATCGCCATGCGCCGAACGCCGGGTCGCGCAAGTCCTGGGCGGCGGGGGACGCGTCGAGCCGGGGCGTCAGGCTGGCCGACATCGCGATGCGCGGCGAGATGGGCATCCCCGGCGTGCTGAGCGCCCGGCAGTGGGGCTTCTACGACGTGTCGTTCAGCCACACCAACAACGACCTGGCGCTCAAGCCCGAAGACCGGCGCGCCTTCAGCCTCTCGCGGCCCTTCGGCAGCTACGTGATGGAAAACGTGCTGTTCAAGGTCAGTTTCCCCGCCGAGTTCCATGCGCAGACCGCCTGCGAAGCCGCCGTGACCCTGCACCCGCAGGTGCGCAACCGCCTGCACGAGATCGACCGGATTGTCATCGCCACCCACGAATCGGCGATCCGCATCATTTCCAAGGTCGGCCCGCTGGCCAACGCCGCCGACCGCGACCACTGCCTGCAATACATGACCGCCGTGCCGCTGGCGTTCGGCAATCTGGTGGCCGAGCACTACGAGGACAGCTTCCACAAGGCGCACCCGATCATCGATGTGCTGCGGGGCAAGATGGTCATCGTCGAGGAGCCGCGCTTCACCCGCGAGTACCTGGAGGCGGACAAGCGCTCCATCGCCAATGCGGTGCAGGTGTTCTTCAAGGACGGCTCCAGCACCGACAATGTGCGGGTGGAATACCCGATCGGCCACCGCCGGCGCCGGGCCGAGGGGATTCCCCTGCTGGAGGACAAGTTCAGGGCCAACCTGGCAACGCGGTTCAGCGGGCAGCGGTGCGCAGAGATCGTTGCGTTGTGCAGGGATCAGGCGCGGCTGGAGGCGACGGCGGTGAACCGGTTTGTCGATCTGTGGGTGGGGTAGGGCAGCTGCAAGCGGCAAGCCTTGAACTGCAAGCGGGTACAGCACCGATCTCGCTTGCGGCTCAAGGCTTGCGGCTTGCCGCTGACCTTATTTGAACCGTCGCTCGACGCCTTTCTCCACCAGGATCTTGGCCGAGATCTCTTCCACCGAGAAATGCGTGGAGTTGATGTGCGGGATGTTCTCGCGGCGGAACAGGTTCTCCACCTCGCGCACTTCGAACTCGCACTGGGCGTAGCTCGAATAGCGGCTGTTGGGCTTGCGCTCGTTGCGGATCGCGGTGAGGCGGTCCGGGTCGATGGTCAGGCCGAACAGTTTGTGCTGGTGGGCGCGCAGGGCGGCCGGCAGCTGCAGGCGCTCCATGTCGTCTTCGGTCAGCGGGTAGTTGGCGGCGCGGATGCCGAACTGCATGGCCATGTACAGGCACGTCGGCGTCTTGCCGCATCGCGACACGCCCACTAGGATCAGGTCCGCCTTGTCGTAATAATGCGTGCGGGCGCCGTCGTCGTTGTCCAGGGCGAAGTTCACCGCCTCGATGCGCTCCATGTAGTTGGAGTTGTGGCCGATGGAGTGGGACTTGCCGACGGTGTAGGAAGAATGCTCGGTCAGTTCCTGTTCGAGCGGGGCCAGGAAGGTCGAGAAGATGTCGATCATGAAACCATTGGACGTGGCCAGGATCTCACGGATGTCCTGGTTGACGATGGTGTCGAAGATGATCGGCCGCAAGCCGTCCGTTTCGGCCGCCTTGTCGATTTGCTGTACCATGGCCCGCGCCTTTTCGACGCTGTCGATGTAGGGCCGGGTGAATTTGCTGAAGGTAATGTTTTCGAACTGCGCCAGGAGGCTTTGACCCAGGGTTTCGGCGGTGATGCCGGTGCCATCGGAGATGAAGAAAGCAGATCGTTTCATTTGCACCTTGGGCCTTAAGCTAGTGAGCAATCTTGGATATAGTAGGCGCGATTTGCTGGCCGCCGATGGCCCGCATTCTCACTTATTTTCCAGGTCCAGGCCATACAGCCGGCCGACGCTCCCCCGAGCCGCCGGTTTCTGAGCTTTTCCAACACCGTTAGTGGAGAGATCACCTTGGTAGAGTACGTAGTTTCCCTCGATAAGCTCGGCAAACACGATGTTGAGCATGTGGGGGGCAAGAACGCATCCCTGGGCGAGATGATCAGCAACCTGGCAGGCGCCGGTGTTTCCGTCCCCGGCGGCTTCGCCACGACCGCTCAGGCTTATCGTGATTTCCTGGAACTGAGCGGTCTGAACGACCAGATCCACAAGGCCCTCGACGCGCTCGACGTCGACGACGTCAACGCGCTGGCCAAGACCGGCGCCCAGATCCGCCAATGGATCATGGAAGCCGAATTCCCCGAAAAGCTGAACACCGAAATCCGCGCCGCCTTCGCCGCGCTGTCGGCCGGCAACCCCGACGTGGCCGTGGCCGTGCGCTCTTCCGCCACCGCCGAAGACCTGCCGGACGCTTCCTTCGCCGGCCAGCAGGAAACCTTCCTGAACATCCGTGGCGTGGACAACGTGATCCGCGCCGCCAAAGAGGTGTTCGCATCGCTGTTCAACGACCGTGCGATCTCCTACCGCGTGCACCAGGGCTTCGACCACAAACTGGTCGCCCTGTCGGCCGGCGTGCAGCGCATGGTGCGTTCGGAGACCGGCACCGCCGGCGTGATGTTCACCCTCGACACCGAATCCGGTTTCCGTGACGTGGTGTTCATCACCGGCGCCTACGGCCTGGGCGAAACCGTCGTGCAGGGCGCGGTGAACCCGGACGAGTTCTACGTCCACAAGGGCACGCTCTCGGCCGGCCGTCCGGCGATCCTGCGCCGCAACCTGGGCAGCAAGGCAATCAAGATGATCTACGGCGACGAGGCCAAGGCCGGTCGTTCGGTCAAGACCGTCGATGTCGACAAGGCCGACCGCGCGCGTTTCTGCCTGACCGACGCCGAAGTCAGCGAGCTGGCCAAGCAGGCGATGATCATCGAGAAGCACTACGGCTGCCCGATGGACATCGAATGGGCCAAGGACGGTGACGACGGCAAGCTGTACATCGTGCAGGCCCGTCCGGAAACCGTGAAGAGCCGCACCCAGGCCAACGTCATGGAACGTTACCTGCTGAAAGAAACCGGCACCGTGCTGGTGGAAGGCCGCGCCATCGGCCAGCGCATCGGCGCCGGCAAGGTGCGGATCATCAAGGACGTGTCCGAGATGGACAAGGTCCAGGTCGGCGACGTGCTGGTCTCCGACATGACCGACCCGGACTGGGAACCGGTCATGAAGCGCGCCAGCGCCATCGTCACCAACCGCGGCGGCCGTACCTGCCACGCGGCGATCATCGCCCGTGAGCTGGGCATCCCGGCGGTGGTGGGCTGCGGCAACGCCACCCAGCTGCTGAAGGACGGCCAGGGCGTGACCGTCTCCTGCGCCGAAGGCGACACCGGCTACATCTTTGAAGGCGAGCTGGGCTTCGACATCAAGAAGAACTCCGTGGACGCCATGCCGGAGCTGCCGTTCAAGATCATGATGAACGTCGGCAACCCGGACCGCGCCTTCGACTTCGCGCAGTTGCCGAACGCCGGCGTGGGCCTGGCCCGCCTGGAATTCATCATCAACCGCATGATCGGTGTCCACCCCAAAGCGCTGCTGAACTACGACGGCCTGCCGCAGGAGATCAAGGAAAGCGTCGACAAGCGCATCGCCGGCTACGACGATCCGGTCGGCTTCTACGTCGAGAAGCTGGTCGAGGGCATCAGCACCCTGGCCGCCGCGTTCTGGCCGAAGAAAGTCATCGTGCGCCTGTCGGACTTCAAGTCCAACGAATACGCCAACCTGATCGGCGGCAAGCTGTACGAGCCGGAAGAAGAGAACCCGATGCTGGGCTTCCGCGGCGCCTCGCGCTACATCAGCGAATCGTTCCGCGACTGCTTCGAGCTCGAGTGCCGTGCGCTCAAGCGTGTGCGCAACGAGATGGGCCTGACCAACGTCGAGATCATGGTGCCGTTCGTGCGCACCCTGGGCGAAGCCTCTCAAGTCGTCGAGCTGCTGGCCGAAAACGGTCTGGCCCGTGGCGACAACGGCCTGCGCGTGATCATGATGTGCGAGCTGCCGTCCAACGCCATCCTGGCCGAAGAGTTCCTCGAGTTCTTCGACGGCTTCTCGATCGGTTCCAACGACCTGACCCAGCTCACCCTGGGCCTGGACCGGGACTCCGGCATCATCGCCCACCTGTTCGACGAGCGTAACCCGGCGGTCAAGAAGCTGCTGGCCAACGCCATCGCCGCGTGCAACAAGGCCGGCAAGTACATCGGCATCTGCGGCCAGGGCCCGTCGGACCACCCGGACCTGGCCAAGTGGCTGATGGAGCAGGGCATCGAAAGCGTGTCGCTGAACCCGGACACCGTGCTGGAAACCTGGTTCTTCCTCGCCGAAGGCCAGGCGTGATACCTAAGTGAACGGCTCGCTCCTTGCGGGAGCGAGCCTGCTCGCGATGACGGCCTGACATCCGGCTTCGATGTCGATGGATGTACCGTTGTCGCGAACAGGCTCGTCAAGGCAAGCGGCAGTCTTTCAGTGATTGAAACAGGGCGAGCGCCTTCGGATGCCGCCCTTTTTTGTGCAAGAGCATTATGCAAAGCAGCAGCAACCTGTTTCCTGTCGCCCTGATCAGCGCCGAGCGGCGCGGCGATCTGAGCGAAGACATCTACCGCCTGAAGCCGGGCAACAGCCCGGACTGGACCGTCGAGCTGGCCGTCACCCGCCTGGGCATGGCCGATGAGCCGGCGGCGCGCGGCGTGCCGGTGATTTTGCTGCACGGCAGCTTTTCCAACCGCCGGTTCTGGTTTTCCCCCAAGGGCCTGGGCCTCGGCGCCTACCTGACGCGCCTGGGCTTCGACGTATGGATCCCGGAAATGCGCGGCCATGGCCTGTCCCAGCGCAACGAGGACTACCGTCGCAACCGCGTCGCCGACTATGCCCGCTACGACCTGCCGGCCATCGCCGCGTTCGTGCGCGAGCAGAGCGGGCAGGTTCCGCACTGGATCGGCCATTCCCTGGGCGGCATCACCCTGGCGGCGGCGCTGGGCGGCGAGTACCTCGGCGAGCCGGCGGTGGCGTCGGCGGCGTTCTTCGGCACCCAGGTGAGCCGCACGTACTGGCCGCTGAAGATTCCGCCGGTGGAATGGAGCGGACGCTTCATCCTCAAGCGCTTTGCGCAGCTGTCCGGGTCACGGCTCAAGCGCGGCCCGGAAGACGAACCGATCGGCCTGGCCCTCGAAAGCATGCGCTGGTACGGCCTGTTCGGGCGTTTCGGCGACAAGGACAAGGACTGGTGGGCCGGCCTTGCCGACGTGAAGGTGCCGGTGCTGGCGGTGAGCGCGGCGGGGGACCATCAGGATCCGGTGTGGGCTTGCCGCAAGCTCTACGAGCAGATCGGTTCCGAGCACAAGCAATTCATCAACCTGGGGCGTGAGCAGGGCTTCAGCGAGAATTTCGGTCACGTCGAGATGCTGGTGAGCAAGGCGGCGCAGACGGACGTGTGGCCGCTGGTGGCGCGCTGGCTGGCGGATCAGCAAACGCCGTTGATGGGCGAGAAGCCGGATCTGGCGGCGGCAGTGTGAGCGGGAGGCTCTGACAAGGGCATTTCGTTCAGGGCGGCTTGCGGCTAAGATATGACGGTTTACGCAGTTCCGGTCACAAATGGTTGCTGTTTGGCGATTACGTTTCAGCGTTTGTTCAGGTTCACTCAGCGACCATTGCCTGAGCCAAGGTAAACGGCAGCCACCGGAACTCGTTTCAACAGCATGCGGCATCCCTGATCGTTTTCCTTTTTACAGGAGTTTTTCGATGATCCATTACCTCACCCCTGACCTGTGCGACGCCTATCCGGAGCTGGTGCAGGTGCTGGAACCGATGTTCAGCAATTTCGGCGGCCGCGATTCGTTCGGCGGCGAAATCGTGACCATCAAGTGCTTCGAAGACAACTCGCTGGTCAAGGAACAGGTCGAGCTCAAGGGCAACGGCAAGGTGCTGGTGGTCGATGGCGGCGGTTCCCTGCGCCGCGCGCTGCTGGGCGACATGCTGGCCGAGAAGGCGTCGAAGAACGGTTGGGAAGGGCTGGTCATCTACGGCTGCATCCGCGACGTCGACGTCATCGCCCAGACCGACCTGGGTGTCCAGGCGCTCGCCAGCCACCCGATGAAGACCGACAAGCGCGGCATCGGCGACCTCAACGTTCCGGTGACCTTCGCCGGCGTCACGTTCCGTCCTGGCCAGTACATCTACGCGGACAACAACGGCGTGATCGTCTCGCCGAGCCCGCTGAAAATGCCGGAATAAACCGCGGTACGCACAGGGGTGAGGATGTTCGAGGAAGACAACGCGCAGTGGGGGCTGGTGCATGCCCTGGTGCTGGACGGCAAGGGCGGAGCGCGTTCGATAGCCCGGACGGACCTGGACGAGCTGCAGCTGCAGGCCCATGAGAGCCTGTGGCTGCATTGGGACCGCAGCCATCCGCAGACCCAGACCTGGCTGCGCAAGTCCAGCGGACTCAGCGAATTCACCTGCGACCTGTTGCTGGAGGAGAACACCCGGCCCCGTCTGCTGCCGCTGCCGGACTCCGAGCTGCTGCTGTTCCTGCGCGGGGTCAACCTCAACCCGGGGGCCGAGCCTGAGGACATGGTCTCGGTGCGCATTTTCGCATCGGCCCAGCGGGTGATCTCCCTGCGCCTGCGGCCGCTGCGCGCCACCGACGAGCTGCTGGCGCTGCTGAGCGAAGGCAAGGGGCCGAAGACGTCCTCCGAACTCATCCTCTACCTGGCGCAGTTCCTCACCAACAAGGTGCAGGATCTGGTCACTTGTCTCTCCGAAAGGGTCGATGACGAGGAAGAAAAGCTGGATGCCGACGAACGGTATACCCCCGAACATGGCGCCAATTTGCACATCCGTCGCCGTGCGGCGGGACTGAAGCGTTTTCTGGCCCCGCAGAGGGATATTTTCGGACAGTTGTCCCGGATAAGGCTGCCATGGTTCGTCGAAGACGATGGCGACTACTGGAACGAATTGAACAACAGCCTGACCCGCTACCTCGAGGAGCTCGAACTGACCCGAGAGCGCGTGGGGCTTGTGCTGGAGGCCGAAGACCGGCGCCTGAACGTGCGGATGAACCGCACCATGTACCGCTTCGGCATCATCACCGGTATCTTCCTGCCGATGAGTTTTCTCACCGGCCTTTTGGGGATCAACGTGGGCGGGATCCCGTTTTCCTCCAGCCCCTATGGCTTCCTGATCGCCTGCCTGACCGTGGTCGCCGTGGCGCTTGGGCAATGGTGGCTGTTCCGCCGTTTGCGCTGGGTATGAAGATGCCGCATGTGACCCGACCAAATTTGCCCGCGTCTTTCACAGACATCACGAGAGGTGCGTATGCACGATCCGTTTGAACAGTCTTTGCGCGACATGCTCAACGCCTCGCCGTCCAGCCGTGACGACGACGCCTGCCTTGGCCGCGTGCTCAAAACCGCCAACCGCCAGGTCGGCGCCGGCGACCTGTTCAGCCTGCTGGGCCGCTGGCTGCCCGCGCTGATGATCGCCCTGAACAACGGCTCGGCCCATGTTGCGCCGGTCTCCCGTCTTCGTAAACCCACCGCCCGCACTGCTGATAAGGCTGATTGAATATGGAACTTGACCTCTGGACTCAGAGCCTCGTCACTGCAATGACTGCGTTGTGGACCAAGATCGCCAACTTCATCCCGAACCTGTTCGGCGCGCTCGTCGTGCTGCTGCTCGGTTTCGTCGTGGCCAAGCTGCTGGACACGCTGCTGTCCAAGCTGCTCGCCAAACTGGGCCTCGATCGCCTGATGGGCGGCACCGGGCTGACCAAGCTGATGTCCCGCGCGGGGCTGCAAGTGCCGATCTCGACCCTGATCGGCAAGATCGTGTATTGGTTCGTCCTGCTGATTTTCCTGGTTTCTGCAGCAGAATCCCTTGGTCTTGAGCGGGTTTCGGCTACGCTCGACATGCTGGCGCTGTATGTGCCGAAGGTTTTCGGCGCGGCGCTGGTGCTGCTCGTCGGCGTCCTGCTGGCCCAACTGGCCAACGGTCTGGTGCGCGGGGCGGCGGAAGGCGTCGGCCTGGACTACGCTTCAGGGCTCGGCCGCATTGCCCAGGGACTGGTGATCATCATCAGCATCTCGGTCGCGATCAGCCAGCTTGAGGTCAAGACCGACCTGCTGAACCACGTGATCGTCATCGTATTGATTACCGTTGGTCTGGCGGTTGCGCTGGCCATGGGCCTGGGAAGCCGGGAAATCGCCGGTCAGATCCTGGCGGGCATCTATGTGCGTGAGTTGTATCAGGTAGGGCAACAAGTGCGTGTTGGCGAGGTCGAAGGGCAGATCGAGGAGATCGGCACGGTTAAAACCACATTGCTGACCGATGAGGGTGAGCTAGTCTCTCTCTCCAATCGGATCCTGCTGGAGCAGCATGTGAGTAGCCGCTAACCCGGCAAACCCTGCTAATGTATGCCGCCGCAAAATGCCAGCCGTCGCTGGCGGCGGTGGACATTGACCTGACTGTCGGCCCGACCTGTTTTGAATAAAGCCCAAACGCTATCCACGCGCTACGACCCCCGCGATCTCTCTGACGAGGAGTTGGTCGCGCGCTCGCACACCGAGCTGTTTCACGTGACGCGCGCGTATGAAGAACTGATGCGGCGTTACCAGCGGACATTATTTAACGTTTGTGCGCGGTATCTCGGGAACGATCGCGACGCAGACGATGTCTGTCAGGAAGTGATGCTCAAGGTGCTGTACGGCCTGAAGAACTTCGAGGGCAAGTCGAAGTTCAAGACATGGCTATATAGCATCACCTACAACGAATGCATCACGCAGTATCGCAAGGAACGGCGGAAGCGTCGCTTGATGGACGCACTGAGTCTTGACCCCCTCGAAGAAGCGTCGGAAGAGAAGGCGCCGAAACCCGAGGAGAAGGGTGGACTGGATCGCTGGCTGGTGTATGTGAACCCGATCGACCGCGAAATTCTGGTGCTACGTTTTGTCGCAGAGCTGGAGTTTCAGGAGATCGCAGACATCATGCACATGGGCCTGAGCGCGACCAAAATGCGGTACAAGCGCGCTCTTGATAAATTGCGTGAGAAATTTGCAGGCATTGCTGA
This sequence comes from Pseudomonas sp. NPDC089534, assembly GCF_044749305.1. Classification (NCBI taxonomy): domain Bacteria; kingdom Pseudomonadati; phylum Pseudomonadota; class Gammaproteobacteria; order Pseudomonadales; family Pseudomonadaceae; genus Pseudomonas; species Pseudomonas sp. NPDC089534. The sequence continues at coordinate 63,185 of NZ_JBIVHR010000028.1, forward strand.
AACTTAGTTCGGCGCAAATAT
>NZ_JBIVHR010000029.1:0-62860 GCF_044749305.1 Pseudomonas sp. NPDC089534
GAAGCGGCTAAAACTTACACAACTCGCCCAAAGCACCCTGCCCGTCGGGTCGCTGAGGGTTAACTCAATAGACACGGCTACGCATGTAGTACCGACAGCGGAGCACTGGCGGACGGGGGTTCAAATCCCCCCGGCTCCACCAACTCGATGAAAAAAGACGTCTTTGGACGTCTTTTTTTGTGCCTGGGATTTGGTGAGTCCGCGGACTCCAACGTTTGTGTGGTCTTCTGAGATTTTTTGAGTTTCAGGCATTCGGGTGTTCCAGGCGGTAATCCAGGCCATTCGGTGCTGGCCCTTGGAATGCAGATTCAGTGCCTGAGGGCAATCTCATGCCTGCTCAAACGCGTCGCCTCTCTGATCGACAACTCAAGGGAGTCAAACCCGCGTCCAAGGATTACGTCCTCACGGACGGTGACGGTTTGCAGCTCCGCGTACGCAGCAACGGCTCGTTGCTGTGGAATTTCAACTACCGCGAACCGGTGACCAAGAAGCGCATCAACATCGGCTTTGGGACCTACCCCGAACTATCACTGGCGAATGCGCGAAAGATGGCAGTCGATGCGCGCGAACTGCTCGCCCAAGGCATCGATCCGAAGGTGCAGCACAATACGTTGAATGAAGCCAAGCGCGCAGAAACGGAACACACCTTCGAGAACGTGGCCACCGCGTGGTTCGAGCTCAAGAAAGACTCGGTCACCCCGACCTACGCCGAGGACATTTGGCGCTCGCTCACACTGCATGTATTCCCCGACTTGAGGACAACACCACTGACGAAAATCACCGCGCTGATGGTGATCTGATTGCTTCGTCCTATCGAAGCGAAAGGCAGCTTGGAAACGGTCAAACGTCTTAGCCAGCGGCTAAACGAGATCATGACCTACGGCGTCAACTCCGGCTTGATCTTCGCCAACCCGCTCAGCGGTATCAAAGCAGTCTTCAAGAAGCCCAAGAAAGAGAACATGGCTGCGCTCCCACCTGAGGAGCTCCCCGAGCTCATGCTGGAGATCGCGAACGCCAGTATCAAACGCACCACCCGCTGCCTGATCGAATGGCAGTTGCACACGATGACTCGGCCCGCCGAGGCGGCGACCACACGCTGGACAGACATCGACTTTGAAAGGCGTATCTGGACTATCACACTGGAGCGGATGAAGAAGCGCCGCCCTCACAGCATCCCGTTGAGTGATCACGCTGTCGCACTGTTGGAGTCACTGAAGACTCACAGCGGCCATCGCGAATACGTCTTCCCGGCAGACAGAAATCCGCGCACCCACGCCAATAGCCAAACGGCCAACATGGCATTGAAACGCATGGGGTTCCAGGATCGGTTGGTCAGCCACGGCATGCGCTCGATGGCCAGCACCATCTTGAATGAACATGGGTGGGACCCGGAACTCATTGAGGTCGCACTGGCGCATGTCGACAAGGATGAGGTGCGCAGCGCTTACAACCGAGCCGACTATATCGAGCGCCGGCGCCCGATGATGGCTTGGTGGAGTGAGTACATCCAGAAAGCCGCCACCGGCAGCCTGCTCGCCTCAGCGTACGGCCAAGTCAGAGACAAGAACGTGGTGCCGATCCGCTAGCTTTGTACGGCGCAAGAACGGCAGCAGCAACAACTGTACGTTCAAGATTCGGGGCAAGCAGCCTCGCTTATCCGCTTCTCAGCACGGGTCCTTCCAAACAGGGCTGCAAAGCCGCCCTGTTTGGAAGGACCTTACTTTGAAGAGCTAAAAGCAACGACGTTGTCCGGGATTTACCACGGAATTCCATCAATGGATAACCGCTTTTCACGTCCCCATGAGTGCTGAATCTCGGCCCTTGACCGGGTTTATCCACAGGCGTAGAACTGGCCGTGCAAACGCTGTCGATGACAGCAACCCAGGTGGCCCGAACCTTGAAGGTCACGCCGCTGCCGCGGTGGTTCTCCCCCCAAATGGCGATTCGCATCCGGCAGCTCGCCCGGTCACCTCCCCCGGTGATGGATGCCAACTACATTTCATGGCCCTCGTGCGCCAGACGACACTTCCTATTGCGCTGCCCTGCAGCAACCTATCCGCTTGGCCAAATCTTGCGCCAACCTGTGACCGTCTCTTTCTTCTGGAAAGAGACGGTCACTTCTAACACTGCTGCAGCCCAGATAGCACGAGGCTTTGCGGCATTCCCCCTCGTGACAATCGGCGTGACAAACGCCGATGTCACCAGCAACAGCGCTGTAGATGATGGTGCCGCAGACCAAGGAATGGACTGCACCTGACTGACAGTCAGGTATGCCCCGGTCATCGCATTGCTGCTTGCACATGGCTCAGGATCTTCAGGCGCAGGTCTCGTCAGCCAGTGCTGCCTCTACCCGCCCACCGGTAACGGTGTTCAGGAGGCCAGATCATGAGATGCCCTTACTCCCGGACGTAAGGAGCCGTCAGTCCCGCGTTATAGGACATCCCCACAGGTCGCAGGGGCCTTGATCCCTGATAACACTCAGCATTCCTGGCGGGATGACGTGGGGCGAGGATCGGAGATCGGAAGATGAGGTGACCAACATGGCATTGGTGGGTCGACGCGATGGCCGCAATTTCGGCTATGGCAGGCAATTGAGCTACGCAGGACCGCAAGCGCTGAAAGACATGTTCGGTGGCGGCCATTACGGCACGGTCAAGGCGCACTGTGATCGGTGGCAGGCATTCGTCAGATGGTGCCGTTCCGAACAGGGGCCCGGTATCAATGATGCGCGGCAGATTGATCGGAAGGTATTGGGAGACTATGCGGCCTATCTGCGCGACGCGATTGGGCGTGGTGACCTCGCCATCGGCACCGCACAAAACCGGCTATCCAGCGTTAACAGGACCATGGCAGCGCTTCGCGGTGATCAGTACGTGAAATTACCCAGCCCGAGCAAGGCGTTGGGTATGCAGCGCACCGGGGTTCGCCAGTCTGTGCCACAGGGCCAGAACCGCAAGCAGGTTATGCAGATCGTCGATGCACTTTGCCGCCAACATCAGCTACGGGCCGCCGCGATCGTTCTACTAGCGCGAGCCACCGGCATGCGCTTGCGTGAGGCCATCATGGCTGATCTGACTCGGCTAAGTCGTGAGGCTAACGACCTAGGCAGGATCAACATTCAGGATGGCACTAAAGGCGGCCGCGCCGGCGCCTTGGCGCCACGTTGGATTGCGGTGGACGACCATGTTCGCGAGGCGCTTGGGTTTGCACGGCGGGTGTCGCCTGCGGGTAGCCGCAATCTGATTGCGCGACACGAAAGCTATCTGACATTTCTGCAAGAAATCATCCGCCCTGCGCGGATCATCCTGCATGCACACAACCTCAAGGGCTTCCATGAGCTACGAGCGGCGTACGCATGTGAGCGCTATGAGCAAATCACACAGCACCGTGCGCCTATCAACGGCGGCCAATGTTGCCAGGTGAATAAGACCCTTGATCGTGAGGCCCGGACGCAAATCAGCTATGAGCTGGGGCACGGCCGGATCGATGTGGGCGGTGCTTACATTGGAGGGCGGTCATGAGTCAGCCATTCGATATGGAGTTGTTCTTGGCTGGCGTACTGACTGGCTCGCACGCAACCCGGCAACGCCATTTGCGGCAGGCGAGAATAATCCAAGATGAAATCTCAGAGCGCTGGCAACGACACACGCCTTGGGTTTGGCAGAAAAAGCATTTGGCTTGGTTTCTAGAACACCGCATAAATCAACGCAGCGATGCGACGCGGTATTACTACTTGTTGACCGTGCGGCTGCTCGCTCGTCGGTTACAAAAAGCATGGAAGTTCAATCGATGAGTGAGGCCGGCTGCTATCGACCCATTTTCGCTGAATTAGGCTAACGGCCAGAAGCTGCCCTCTCGTGCAAAGGCAGCGTCAGGTCTGAACTATCTGCATAACCAATTACGATTCATGCCAATGCCTTACCGGACAGCCGAGTACACGCTCTCACCAGCCCCGTAGTAACTCGTGAAAATGTGGTGGAAGGCCAGTTCGCACTTTTCGTTGTAAATCCCCTCGTCGTAGCTCTCAGGCAAGCCCCGATCGAAGACGATCTCCAGAGTACGCCGCACATCGCTCCTGGCCCTGTCTTTCTTGCGCCAGTCCAGCACCAACTTCTCGGCCTTCAGCGTCTCCAAAAGCTCTTTGCAGACCTTCTTTACTAGCGTCCTTTCCTTATCAGCAAGCTCAGGCACTGGCTTGGTCAGTATGTCGAACAGGGCTAGTTCTTCCTCAGAGAGATTCTCGCGGATAGCCCGCTGATCCTCGACCTTCAAATCAGCTGTGAGATCTACCAGTTCCTTGAAGAACACCTCAATGTTCAGACTGCCTGAGTTGTAGGCATCGATCAGCTTCTGGAACTTCTCCATGAAGTCCTTGCGAGTGGGGTTTTCGGTCAACATGGTTTCCAGTTTCATGCTCAGCAAAGCCCGGAGCTTCTCGGCTTCGGTGCGCTTGCGCCCCTGATTGAACTTCTCCTTGAGTTTCTCGAAGTCGATCTGGCTGAGGTCATGCAGTGGCTGATCGTCGTCTTCCTTGATGATGTAGGGCACCGGAGCGATGGAACGATCCAGCAACTCCTCGACCTGCTGCATCACATCCGAGATGTCGACAGGTGGAGTCAGTGCCTTGATCTTCTGGGCAATCACGGAGATCAGCACAGCGTCAGGAGCAAGCTCATTGGCATCAGGATCGGGAAGAATCGCTCTGTAGACCCGAGACACAATCCGGGCCTGACTCATGAAGCTGTTCTTGGTTTCCTCATTGGCAATGAGTTGCTCAACAGCATCATCCAGCTTGGCCACTTTCTCGAAGCCATGAGCATCCTTGATGGCCTGGGCATTCACACCGTGCTCGGACAGGAACGTACTCCCCCTGGCAAGCAAGTGCTTCAAGTACTCGACCAGCTCGGCCTTGTTCTTGATCGGCTCACCTTCACCACCTTCACCAGAAGAAGCCCCACCGTAGATCGCCAAGGCTTCCTGCAGCTTACGGAAGACCCCCACATAGTCGACGATCAATCCCGCTTCCTTGCCCGGATACTTCCGGTTGGCCCGAGCAATAGTCTGCATCAGGGTGTGATTCTTCATCGGCTTGTCGAGGTAGATGGTCGAGCAAGACGGCACATCAAAGCCGGTGATCCACATGGCGCACACGAAGACCAACCGCAGAGGGTCCTTGGAGTCCTTGAACTTCTCGCCCAGGCTCTCTTCATTCATGCGCTTACGGTGCGGGATGATATCCAGCCCTTTGTCGGCTAGCTCCTTCACCTCGTTCTGACCTTGGGAGACGATCACAGCCATGTCGGTCGATGTCATCACCTGGATCTTGTGCTGCAACTCCTCTTGCTGCTCCTTGGGAGCCTTTGCGAGCTGAGCTTTCAGGTCAGCCAGATACGTCTTCCAGTGATCCTGAACCTTGTTGTACATGCGGACGGCGGTTGCCTTGTCGATGCACACCAGCATGGCCTTGCCCTGGTAACCACGACCAACGAAGTGGTTCACCAGATCCTTGGCGATAGCTTCCAGTCGATCCTCTCGGGTGATCAGGTGGTACTCACGGGCGAAGACCTGCTCGACTTTGCGCTCCTGCTCCTCATCCAGCTCGGCCTCTTCGAGTAGCGCCGCCATGTCATCGTTGAGGTTGTCATTGATGAGCTGCATCTCGGGAATGCGGTTCTCGTAGTACAGCGGAACCGTGGCACCGTCAGCAATGGACTGACCGAAGTCATAGACGGAGATGTAGTCACCGAAGACCTCTTTGGTCTTCTCCTCGCCAGCCATCAGTGGCGTCCCGGTGAAGCCCAGGAAGGCCGCATTGGGAAGTGCCGTCCTCATGTTCATGGCCAGGGTGTCGTACTGGGAACGGTGAGCTTCGTCGGTGATGACGATGATATCCTGGCGATCTGAGAGCTGCGGATAGACCTCGCCTTTCTTAGTGCCGAACTTCTGAATCAGCGTGAAGACGTAGCGGTGATCCTCGCTGAGCAACTGCTTGAGGTGAGCACCGCTGGTGGCATGGGCCTCGACTTCACCCACAGCACCTGTAGCGGCGAAGTTCTTGTAGATCTGCTCGTCCAGCTCGTTGCGGTCGGTGACGATCACGAACGTCCAGTTGCCGGGGATCTTGCGCAGGATCTTCTGGGCGAAGAAGACCATCGACAACGACTTGCCTGAGCCTTGGGTATGCCAGAAGACGCCCAGCCGCCCAGCCTGATCCTTGGGCCGATCCTTTGTACGCCAGACCTCAGCGATGGCCTTATTGACCCCCAGGTACTGGTGATTCTTGGCGATTTTCTTGATCACGCCACCAGCCACATCCTCGAAGACGGTGAAGTTCTCGACGATGTCCAGCAGCCTGGAAGGCTCACCGATGCCTCGGATTGCCGTCTCTAGGGAGACAACGCCCTTCTCACCTTCATCGTTGATCCGCTTCCACTCGAACAGATGCTCCCAGGGTGAGAAGGTGCTTCCCACCACGGTCTGGGATCCGTTCGACAGCATCAGTGCGCCGTTGTAAGTGAAGAGCTGCGGGATGACCGTTCTGTAGTCGGTGAGGTTGTCGTCGTAGGCAGCCTTGAGCGTCTTGTGCGTCGCCTTCAGCTCGACGAACAACAAAGGGATACCGTTCACGAAGCCAAGCAAGTCAGTGCGCCGGGTGTGGTAGTCCCCTTTCACCCAGAACTGGGAGGCGAGGAAGAAGTCGTTCTCCTCAACGCAGCCCCAGTCGATGACCTTGGCCACCTTGAGCGTGTTATGCCCGTGCTCATCGGTGACCGAAACAGGCACTCCATCCTTCAGCAGCCGATAGACCTCCTGATTGGCGTTGACCGGAAGTAGCTTGGAGCGGTCACGGGCCAGTTCTTCGACCACCAGATCGATGGCCTCGTTAGGCAGATCAGGGTTGAGCTTGCTGAGCGCAGCCCGCAGACGCCCCTCTAGCACCACATCCTGCTGAGTCTGGCGACCTTCGCTAGAGGAACTACCTGTCCACTCTGCGTAGAGGTTCCCAGTTTCCCAGCCGAGAAACTCGAACAGCGCGATGGCTGGCTGCTCGACCAACGTGTCCTCGGAATAGTCGTGCGAATGCGGTGCTGCTGGACTCATGCGCCTGAACTCCTTTTAGGTCGGCATGGGGATATCGGATACGTCGATTTCACCGGAGATTAGCTTGGGAAGGAGCAGGTCTCTCTGGGCTCGGAGGTTGGCACTCTTCGCAGCCAAACTCTCTATCAGCTTGAGAATCGGAGATGAAACCGCCTCGAACTTTCTTGCGATCACCTCAGGCGGGAGCAGAAGTGGGAAATCAGAAAAACTGCTTAATGGAATCCTATCCACTGTTGCGCCTGAAAGGGTATTACGAGCAACCACCTCACGCCAATCACTACTAAAGAAGTGGAGATACAGGAAGCTGCGAAATGAAGGCTTCGGTCTAATAAGCGCAAGTCGTCGGCCAAGACAGCCATTGAAGCTCTTTGGAATTATCGCATAACGATTTAGTGTAGCCTCGTATGAGAAGACGATATCCCCCTCCTGCGGCGTCACTCGCTTAGTCCACTTTGGAAAGTCATCATCTGAGATGTGCTGGGCTGCAGCCAGATCCAAGCCGCCTTCGGCCCTAATGTTTTTGATGCCTAGAAAAACCGGCCCAGAATCGCACTTCTTAGGTGTAGCGTGTGGCCCGTCAAAAAGATCATAGTAGGTCTCTTTAATTGGAGCTATGCGCCATCGTTCAGGAATCAGCCCAAGCTCATTCTCCTTGAGCCCCACACCCTCGTGACCCGGGAAGCGGAACTGAACGAACCACTCTTCATACAACCGCCGCGCCATTTCCTCGAGGATCTCGATGCGTCGCGTGTTGTTTTCTATGAGGTCGTCGTAGGCAGCAAGGGTAGTTGCGATCTGCTTCTGCATCGTTAATGGAGGTACTTCAACCTCTACCAAAGCCAGATTCTGTCTTGGCAGGTGTTTAATTGTAGAGCCAGTACAATACTGATCAAAGCCTCCATTCTTTCCGCGATTTAAAAAAGAATAATAAAGAAACCCGACATCCACCTCAGCTGTTGGCCTAATGCGGTGAAGAGCCTTCTGAAACATCATGCCAGGAACTTGATTCTTCCATATCGCACATCTACCAGGCTCGCCGCCTTCGCACATTACGATGTCGCCAAATTGCAAGCCATAACGCTCGTGCTCGTGCGACTCAAACCGCATTTCTCGAAGCGAGCCAAGTTCAAAGCTGCCCCAGCGCACATTAACATTAGCCAAGTAAGGCAAGAACTCGCCTTTATTCTTTTTCTCATCAAGCATCTTGCCCAGCAGAAAATCAGCAACTTGGCCTAGTTTTTTTCGTGGCCATTTCATTTTGCAGCAGCCCCTAGAATTGTCGCGACATTACTTGCTATTTGTTGTTCTAGCTCAACAGCTTCCGCATTAAGAACTTCCAGTTCTTCTGCCAGCTCTTCCAATCGCTCTGTAAAGTCGACAGCCTCCGCCTCCCTTGCAACAGCACCTACGTACCGCCCAGGGTTCAACGACCACCCATGCCCTTCAATCTGCTGACGATTTGCTACTTTGCAAAGTCCTGGCACATCCACGTAACCCTCGCTCAGTCCTCGCTCAGCAAGCAGCTCAGCACTTCCCTGGTCTAGCTCTGGTGCTTCACCTCGATACAGCCGCACGATGTTGGCAAGGAATTCGACCTGCTCAGGTAGCCAGTCACGGTGAGCCCGGTCGATTTGCCGGTAGATGTGGCGAGCGTCGATAAACAGGACCTTGTCTGCTCGCTCCGCATCACGTTCTTTCGCCCGGTCAAAGAACCACAGCGTGCAAGGCAGGGTCACGGTGTAGAAGAAGTTCGAGCCGACCGACACAATCACATCGACCGCACCACTCTCAATGAGCTTCTGCCGGATCACCAGCTCGCTTCCTCGTGCATCACCTGCCGAGTTCGCCATGACGAATCCAGCACGTCCGTTCTTACTCAACGATGCGTAGAAGAGCTGGATCCAGAGATAGTTGGCGTTGTCGGTTTTCGGCGGGCCAAACGGAAAACGAAGATCCCCTTCAATACGCTCCTTATCGACACCCGATACGTTGAACGGTGGATTAGCCATGACGAAGTCAAAGCGACCGCTCACTTCTTTCGTTTTCGGATCTCGGAAGACCGATTCATGCGGGTCTTCGTAGTAGGTGTTGGCAATACGCACATCGCCCGACAGACCATGCACAGCCAGGTTCATCTTGTTGAGATTGACTGTGACCTGTTCTTTCTCGGTGCCGAAGATGGAGATTTCTTCCATCGCAGTCTTGTGGTGGCGTTTCACGAAGTCAGCCGACTGGGCGAACATGCCGCCTGACCCACACGCAGGGTCAAAGATCCGGCCGTGATAGGGCTCAATGATCTCCACGATCAGCTTCACGATGGACTCAGGAGTATAGAACACACCACCCTTTTGCCCTTCTTTGATAGCGAAGTTGCCCAGGAAGTATTCGTAGACCTTACCGAAAGCGTCCCCGCTGAGATCCACAGGCCCGAGCAGCTTGATCAGCTCCAGCAGCACCTTGTTGCCGAGCTGTACGTAGTTGCGAGGCAGAGCGCCTTTGAGGTCGACGTTCTCTTCCTCAACGGCCTTCATGGCTTCGTTGATCGCAAGCCCGATGACATCGCCCTCGGTGAGGGTCTGCAGATAGGAAAAGCGGGCCTTCTCTGGCAGGAAGATCACGCCCTCGGCCAGATAGTCATCTTTGCTGACCTTGCGCCGCCCACCAGAGCCAATCGGCCCCAGCTTCTCTTCGGCAGCGGCGTACATCTTCTCGGCATATCGCAGGAAGATCAGCCCCAGAACAGGCACCGAGAACTCCCCCGGCCTCAACCCCGTATTGGCCCATAGCTGGTCTGCTACAGCCCACAAACGCTTCTCTACATCTCCACTGACCAAGGGGTTCTCTCAACAATGCTTACAAAAAGCAAGAAGCTTACTACAGTGGCTCAAAAATCGATCAGTGTTGCAGGGATTTTCTGATGCTGATCGGTAGCGCTTTTTCATAAGTGACCGATTTGGGCCAAATGCGGCCGTTCTTGACCGGCAGCATTTAGGCCGACACTGGCCCGCTACCAGCCACCGTTTTGATTCGCTTGATGCCTATCAACATAATTGGCCCGCCCAACCACCACTGGGTGGCCATCGGGCCAAATCTGGTCGTGCGTGACGGCAAGGTAGTGACCTCTACGGATGAGCGCGCCAAGCACGATAAATCGATTCTCGATAGATTCGGCTCCGATTCGTATTTGGAGCCGGTTCTCAAAAAGCACCGTCCATCAGAATCCAGAGCACGCAGCGTTCCATCTGGTATTCCAGGCATATTGACCAAACAATTATTTATTAAACAATACAGATAGATACCGACTGGTTTCAAATTACCCTGGCCATCAAATGATCAATCAAAGATCTCCCCGGATGTCTTTGATTGTGCCTGAAATTCAGTAAAGCCAGATCTCATCTCACCCGAATCCTCCACCTCTCCAAGCACCTGCTCAAGACATGCAACCTTCACGCAGGCACGTAAAAGTAACTCAACGGCACCAAACGCTTAGTCTCCGGATCGGTGGCTGGGTAATGCGCCATCAACGTGCGCGCCAGTTCATCCAACGTCCACATCGTCAGATGTACGTTGGCCCGCTCTCCTTCATACAGGGCCTCTTTAGTAAACCCACCAGTGCTAACATATAGCCCTCGATCATCCTTGTGCCTTCCACCGAGAAAGCTGCGGATTTCGTTGCTCCCCATCCGGGCATTCCGATGCTTGACCTCTACAACAATTCGCGGCGGCTCAAATCCAAAACCATCGGGCGATGCAATGATGTCCTTGCCGCGGTCAGCACCGGCCGGTGAAACAAGCGTTTTGTATCCCATGGCTCGCAAGATGCCCGCTACCAACTCCTGCATCTCAGCCCAGTCCAGACTGTTGATTTGATCTTTGATGCGCTCGAAAGCGATCTCCTGAAAGCCCTTAAGCGGATCCTCAAGAGCTTCTGGTTCTTCAATCAAATCCTTTGGTGCAGTGGTCACGTTCTTCCCAGTGGCCAAGGCCAGCAATTCCTTCTGGGCATCCTCAGCAACATTGAACACGGTAAGCGTAGATCCCAGGCTGTTTCTGCTGGCACCGGTTAGTTTGTCGCGGTCGACCTCCTGCGCAAACCACTCAACCGGCCTGGTCAAAGACATACCCTCCTCTGCCAGGTCGGGACGATGCTGGCACGCACCAGTGAAGCGGCCCACCAAGTAAGTCCGGTTCGCAGGAGAATAGGTAACGACCGTATCGCCGATGTTGATTTCGTTAACGAAACGGAACACCTGGGAAGCACCCGATACGGCACTTGCATCCTTGATCCCTGGCTGTAGATCTTTATAGGCTTGGATCAACGCCTTTCGGGTAACGCCAGGCTTAGCCTCAAGCGCCAGTTGAGTCCACCCAATGGCTGCGAGATTGCGATCTCTGAAATCGTCATAGAGACGGCCGCCGTCACCTCGAATCATCCACATCGTGGGCATGTTGATACTCATTCTTTCCATGGAGTTGAGGCGAGACTGTAGCAATGGTGATTGTATGTGTGAATGAAAAAAGCACGACTCGTAACTCTGCTTACTTGCAGGCAAAAATCAGGTTTCACAAGGCCGCGATCAGCTCGACGGCAAAGCAAAATACTTGTCCACACGGTGGTACAGCTGCCCTTTAGTCGATCACGTGCGATGGTCGGAAAAAGTCTGTACGCCCACCTGAATAGCCCAAACCCAGACCGCGTTCTGATTTGCATCAGTAAACGCCGGATTGCAACCAACGCTGGTCACCGACCTGACCGTGGGCTCATCGCTGAACCGCTCCGGCGGGCCGGGCATTCAGCTGTGGAAACACCACTTCCGGCACACGCTGACATCAAGCGAGCTACTTGCGTCGCTGCGCACGTCCTAGGAAGTTTCCCGCAACACGCGTCGACTTCCATGAACTGTTTCAAGCATCACCGACACGATAGGCTCCTGGCTTCGCTTTCACCCGGCCATCAAATGCCTGGAGCCCCGTCATGAAGAAAGACAGCCAGACCCCGCCAGTCCCATCCTCAGCACCCGATTCGGAATCCCGCGAGCCCCGTCCGCAGTCCGGCGAACGTGTGCGCAAGCGCCGGCAAGCACCACCCTTCAAGGAGTTGTTCAGCGTCCGCACTGATGTGGACACGCTGACCCTGCTCACGCACGCTGCCCAAACCCTGGCCGCGCTCAATTCCGTGACGGCCAATTTCGCCGACGGTTTCGAGGGGGCGCAGCGCAGTCGGATGCTGGCGATTCAGCAGTTGGCGACCATGACGGAGATGCTGGTGTGCCGGGCGCTGGAAACTGTCGATCCGCTGCAGGCCGTCGCGCCACCGCCGGCGCCCGTTGTCCACTGAGTCGGCAGGCTTGGCGCCGAGGGTGCAAGTCATTCATCGACATGAACTTTTCTTCACCCCCCGTTAATCGGCGGCCGTGTACATTGCCCTCGCTCATTCAAGAAACTACGGTTCGCCCGCGCTCTCCCGCGGGCTTTTTTTTGCCTGGGATTTGGCGTTGAGGCGGTAGGCCAGCGTGTCTTGCACGCCGTGCTGCGGCGAGTTCCGGGCGGCGGGGTGCACGCGGATCAGCTCGAACCCGACGGATTCCGCCAGGCGTTGGCTGCGGGCGTTGGCCGATGATGCGCTCAGGTAGAACGTGGCGTCGGGGAAGCCGTTCAGCAATCGATTCAGGGCTGCGCGCATGTAGCCCTTGCCCGAGTGCTCGGTGTTGGCCCAATACCCCACGACGTAACGATTGCGTCGCCGTGGCTTCAGGCCGATGCAGCCCAGGACGGTCTGGCCGTCGTCGGTGACGATGAACCAGCGGCGTTCGCCGGTTTCGCTGCTGAAGTCGTCACGGGACATGAGCAGAAACTCAAGCGCCTGCTCCTCGCTGGTGTGGGGACGGGCCCAGGGCAGGAATTCGGCGTGGGCGACGTGGCTGGCGTTGAGCGCGTGGGCGAGCGCGGTGCACAGCGTGGGGTCGGGGGGCAGCAGGCGCAGTGATTGCTGGCTGGTGGTGAATACAAACTCCATTTCCTTTTCCTTGATCGGATTCCATGTGGTTCGACGATATACGAAGCCGCCTCGTGAATCTTCAAACCCTGCACAAACTCCAGCGAGCGGTTTGTGTTTTCGCCCCTATCGGGCAATTCTTCCAGTAAGTCCCGCCAACGGAGCGCCCGATGCCGCTGTTCACCCTGCCCTGCCAACGCCTGACGCTCGCCGTGCTCGATCCGGAACAGGCGGGTCTGGAACACGACTTCTACCGACGCAACCAGCGTCACCTCGCCCCGTGGTCGCCGATCCGCACCGACGATTACTTTTCCGCCGAACAGATTCGCCGGCGCCTTGAGGTGCAGGCCAGCGCCTTCGAGGCCGGGCTGGCGGTGCATTTGGCGCTGCTGACGCCGGACGGCGGGCAGATGATCGGCGCGTGCAATTTCAGCGGAATCATCCGCGGCGCGTTCCAGGCCTGCTACCTGGGCTATCACATCGACGAGGCCCATCAGGGCCAGGGTTTGATGCATGAAGCGCTGGAGGCCGGCATCGCCTACATGTTCGAGGGCCAGAACCTGCACCGGATCATGGCCAACTACATTCCCGGCAACGAGCGCAGTGCGCGGTTGCTGGAGCGCCTGGGGTTCGAGCGCGAGGGCTACGCCAAGGCGTACCTGAACATCGCCGGGCGCTGGCAGGACCATGTGTTGACGGCGCGGGTGAACGAACGGTTCGAGGCAGAGGCGCAGCGTTGGTCGCGACGTCTTTCCTGACGTTCACAATTTGTTAAGCATTGGCCGGGTAAGCTCGGGCTTCCTGCTCAACTCCGGTTGCCTGAATCCATGTCGCGTGCCGCCTCGTCCCTGTTTCTGCTTGCCGCCCTGCTGTTTTTCTTCGCGTTGGGCAACCATCAACTGCAAGGCTCCACCGAGGCCCGGGTCGCCGGGATCGCCATGGAGATGCACCTGGACAACGACTGGGTGACGCCGCGCCTGTTCGGCGAACCGTTCCTGGAGAAACCGCCCCTGAGCCTGTGGCTGGACGCCGGCGCCCTGCGCATGTTCGGCGTGTCGCCGTGGGCGGTGCGGCTGGCGTCGGCGTTTGCCGGGCTGTTCAGCGTGATGGTGCTGTACACAATGCTGCGCCGCCTCGGACGGCCTCGGGCCATCGCCTGGACGGCGGGGATTCTGCTGGCGACCATGGCCAGTTACTGGAGCAACGTGCGCGGCGTCGGCGAAGACGCGTTGCTGGCGCTCGGCGTGACCACGGCGCTGCTGGCGTTTTTCCAGGGCCTGCGTTCGCCGACAGCGGGCAACGGCCTGCTGTTCGCCGCCGGGATCGCCGTCGCCACCCTGAGCAAAGGCGTGCTGGGCCTGGCCATGCCGGGGGTGGTGATCTTCGCGTACTTGCTGGCGGACAACCTGATGGACCGGCGCCTGAAGCTCGGCGCCTGGCTGCGTCCGGGCCTGTTGACGGCGTTGGGGCTGGTGCCGCTGCTGATCTGGCTGGCGGTGCTGTATCAGCGCGGCGGCGCGCAGGCGGTGGGCGAAGTGCTGCTGACCAACAGCGTCGGGCGCTTCAGCGGCTCCTTCGTGGAGGCCGGCCACTACGAACCGTTCTACTACTACCTGGCCAAACTGCCGGAAGCGTTCCTGCCGTGGAACATTCTGGTGTACCTGGGGCTGTGGCACTTTCGCAAAAGCCTGCGGGCCAACCGTTACCTGCTGTTTTTCAGCCTGTGGATCATTGCCCAGTTCATCATGCTGACCCTGGCCTCCAGCAAACGCACGGTGTACCTGATGTCGATGACCCCGGCCGCCGCCGTGATCGCGGCGGAGTACGCAGCCGTGCTGTTCGAACGGCTGAAGGATCACGAACACGGCTTCACCGGATGGCTTGCGCGGCACCGCCGGGCCTTGGCGTCCGGCCTGCTGGCGCTGGTGATTGCCAGCTACCTGGGTGCGGCGCAGTGGGCGATGCCCCGGGCCGACCGCCAGTTGTCGTTCCTGCCGCTGACCGAGCAGATCCAGTCGATGCAGGCCAACGGCCAACACGTAGCGCTGTTCCAGGCCAACGAACGGCTGGGCGGCGCCAGCGTGTTCTACACCCAGAGCATCCTCAAGGGCCTGGACACCCCCGCCCAACTGGACGCCTACCTGCGCGCCTCGCCGGCCAACGTGGCGGTGATGTCCGGCGACAGCGAGCCCGCCGCGCCGCTCAAAGTGCTCAAGACCATGATGGTCGGGCGCCAGGCCTACTACTTCGTCGGCTACTGAGCCGCACGGATTCACGCCCATGAAAAAACCGCCGGCAAGGGCGGTTTTTTCATGGGCAGCGCAGAAAGGTCAGGCGGTGCCGGCCTGGGCGGCGAACACCGGCCGCTGACGCGTGTGCAGCACCGGCAACGCCAACCGGGCCTGGCCGTAGAAGGCCAGCGCCGTCAGCAGGCAGGTCAGCCAGACGAAGATCCCGGCCCAGAACGTGTGGGACATGTAGTGCCAGCCTTGCAGCACCCGCGTGGTGCCGTAGACCAGGCCGAGCAGCAGCGATGCGTACAGCACGGCGCTGGAGAAGCGCCACTGGTGACGACGCGCCACAAAGTACAGCGCCAGCATGGTGAACCCGCCCGACGCGTGGCCGCCCGGCCAGCAGCGGCCGTCGCCGGCCTCGTGGAACAGCTGGAAATTGCTGAACCAGTCGACGTGCGCCATCTTGCCGCCGTACAGCGTGGTTTCGATCGGGCAGTACACGCTGGTGTGGGCCTTGAGGAAATGGATCACACCAGTGCACAGCGCAAACGCCACCACGACGAACAGCCAGTCGCGCCGGTGCGCCGCAGCGAAGCGCAGGAGCGGCGCCAACCGGCTGCGCTCCAGGAACGCGCCCAGGCGCGGGCGCCGGTCGGAGGCCAGCAGCGGCCAGACGAACGACAGCATCAACGCGATGAACGCCCCTTCGGCCGTCCAGTTCGGAATGATCCGCGCCCATTTGTGGGTGAACTGTTCGAACAGGTGGTTCTGTTCGATGGGGAACAGCTGGCTCACCGGGTCGAACAGCAGGTTGCTGAAGGCGACATCGAGGTGGGTCATGTCGAACGTCAGAAACACCAGCGCCGCGCAGGCCAGGGGAATGCCGAAGTTGATCAGGTAGTAGCGGCTGGGCGTCATGGAGTGTCCTGAGGTGAGGGAGACAGTCATTGGGCGGTCACCGAGCGCCAGTCCGAGGCTTCGATGAGGCCGAGCATTTTCGGTGCCGCCGGGTTGGCGGCGGAAATGAACAGGGAGGCGCCGTAGCCGGGCGTCGAGGCGGAGACCTTCAGGTCCTTTTCCAGTTGCGCCATGCATTCGCTGTGGGTGACCAGGATCAGGTTGCGCCCCGGCACCTTGTGCGCGAGGGCGTCCTGCAGCATCCGGCCCTTGCAGTTGATCAGCCAGTCCTCGCCGGTCGCCGCCCGGTTGAACATGTAGCCGGCGGTCTGCACGGTGCGCAGCATCGGGCTGTTGTAGACGTCGGCATGGGCCAGGCCCAGGCGCTCGAACTGCGCGCCGACGCCCACGGCGACGCTGCGCGAACGGTCGGTGATGCCGTCGTTGCCGATCAGGCAAGGCGCCTTGGAGTGGTCGCAGCGCTCGACATGGCGCACCAGCACGATCATGTCGCCCTTGGCCCACCCCGCCGCCAGCGCCCGGGCGCCGGCCACATTGCCGTGGGCCAGGTCCGGCACCGCCGCAGGCGCCAGCAGCCACAGGGTCAAGGGAACCGCCAGCAGCGCGGCCGCCAGGATCACCCAGGCATTGCGGTAGCGGGCCAGGCCGCCCAGCGGGAGCGAGCGTTTGACCCCGAACAGACTCAGTCTCAATTCCACATCAGGCCGCCTCACCGGCATACAGCACGCAACATTAAAAGCGGCGAGGGTAAAGAGAGCGGCGTGGGCGGCCGGTGAAACGCGTGTGAAAAAAGTCTTGGGAGGCGGCGCCGGCGCGCCGGAAAGGTTTGTTACAGATTTCGTCCGACAAAATCCTTTCAGCTCTCGGGATTGCGGCCGATACAGTCCTGCTAACACCCTTGCTGGCTCAAAAAAACAACAATCTTCCAGCCCAACCGACGATCAAGCAGCACAACGTTTCTGGAGGAATTGTGATGAATAGCTGGTTCGGCAACATCAGCGTGAACCTCAAACTGGGGCTGGGCTTCGGCCTTGTCCTGGCACTGACCTGCATCCTGGCGCTGACCGGCTGGACCAGCCTGGGCGGCCTGATTGACCGCAGCAACTGGATGAGCGACATCACCCAGCTCAACGCCGGCCTGACCAAGCTGCGCGTGGTGCGCCTGCAATACATGCTGACCAACGGCGACGAAACCGCCGCGCAGAACGTGCAGACCACCCTCGACGGCTTCGCCGCGCAGCAGCAGGCGCTGATCAGCAAGTTCAAGAGCCCGGAAAACGTCAAGCTGCTCAAGGAGCAGGCGCAGACCATCGCCGAGTACCAGACCTCGCTGAACAAGATGCGCAACGCCTACCGCACCGGCAACAGCGCGCGCGACACCATGTCCGCCAACGCCGAGACCGCCTACAACCAGCTTGAGACCATCAGCGATTTCGTCCGCCAGCTGCCGATGAGCGAGCAGCGCTTCGAGCAGTTCCAGGCCATCACCGAAGCCAAGGAAGCGTTCATCCTGGCGCGCTACGAAGTGCGCGGCTACACCGCCACCACCAACGCCGACACCGAACAGAAAGCCGTCGCCCAGCTGAATGTCGCGATCGCCAGCCTCAAGCAGTTGAACGCGCACTTCGCCAGCTCCCAGCAGAGCGCCCTGCGCCAGCTGGAAGACGCCCTCGTCAGCTACCGCAGCGCCTTGCAGGCCTACAAGGCCGCCAACACCGACGCCGTGCAGGCGCGCAAGGAAATGACCGACCAGGGCGCCACCATCGTGACCCTGAGCGAGCAGCTGTACCAGATCCAGCTTGACCGCCGCGACGTGGAAAGCGCCCAGGCCCGCACCCTGCAATTGATCAGCACCCTGCTGGCGCTGCTGGTGGGCGTGATCGCCGCCGTGATCATCACCCGTCAGATCACCCGTCCGCTGCAGGAAACCCTGACCGTGGTCGAGCGCATCGCCAGCGGCGACCTGACCCAGAACGTCAAGGTCACCCGCCGCGACGAACTCGGCGTGCTGCAACAAGGCATCGCCCGCATGGGCGTGACCCTGCGCGACCTGATCAGCGGCATCCGCGACGGCGTCACCCAGATCGCCAGCGCCGCCGAAGAGCTGTCGGCCGTCACCGAGCAGACCAGCGCCGGGGTCAACAGCCAGAAGGTCGAGACCGATCAGGTCGCCACCGCCATGCATGAAATGACCGCCACCGTGCAGGAAGTCGCGCGCAACGCCGAAGAGGCCTCCCAAGCCGCTGCGGCCGCCGACGGCGAAGCCCGCGACGGCGACAAGGTGGTCAACGAAGCCATCGCCCAGATCGAGCGCCTGGCCAGCGAAGTGGTGCGTTCCACCGAAGCCATGACCGTGCTGCAGCAGGAAAGCGACAAGATCGGCAGCGTCATGGACGTGATCAAGGCCGTGGCCGAACAGACCAACCTGCTGGCCCTCAACGCCGCCATCGAAGCGGCCCGTGCCGGTGAGGCGGGCCGTGGCTTCGCCGTGGTCGCCGACGAAGTCCGCGGCCTGGCCCAGCGCACGCAGAAGTCCACCGAGGAAATCGAAGGCCTGGTGGCCGGCCTGCAGAACGGCACCCAGCAAGTGGCCGCCGTGATGAACAACAGCCGCGCCCTGACCGACAGCAGCGTGGCCCTGACCCGCAAGGCCGGCGATTCCCTGGAGAACATCACCCGCACGGTGTCGAACATCCAGTCGATGAACCAGCAGATCGCCGCCGCCGCCGAACAGCAGAGCGCCGTGGCCGAAGAGATCAGCCGCAGCATCATCAACGTGCGCGACGTGTCCGAACAGACCGCCGCCGCGAGCGACGAGACCGCCGCGTCCAGCGTCGAACTGGCCCGCCTGGGCGGTCAGTTGCAGCAGATGGTGAGTCACTTCCGCGTCTGATGCAGGGCGCCTGATCAGCGCCGCCGCAATGAAAAAGCCCGCCGTCGCAGTGATTCATCATCACTGCGACGGCGGGCTTTTTTTGGGGAGTAATCAGGGGTCACTCGGCGCCGCTGCACTCAAAGTCCTTCACACTGCGGGTCTCGACGGCATATCGAGTTCTACGCCCCCCACTTCTCTGAACCGGTCGCGGATGCGACTGCCCAGTCCACCCGACAGCCCTGTCGCTATCAGGGCACGCTGCAAGATGAACCGGGCCTCTTCTTCCATTGAGCGCCCGTTTTGAGCAGCAACAATTCGAAGCTGTTCCTTCATGTCGTCGTCGAGATTGCGAATGGTGATGCTGGCCATGACGTCCTCCTGCAATCGGTGAAATCGTTGATCGCAGGCTAGAAAATCACGACCGGATGATGATCGACAAGGACTGAACGGTCTCAAACACAAATCGCATTGGTGAACACCAACCGGTTCCCGAACGGATCGGTCACGGTCATGTCCTGGCTGCCCCACGGCATGGCCTGGATGCCCGGGCGGGCGAATTTGTAGGCCTTGGCGATCAGTTGCTGCTGAAACGCCTCCAGCTCGTCGGTCTCGATGCGCAGGGCCGAGCCCGGCGTGGCGTCGCCGTGGTGTTCGGACAGGTGCAGCACGCAGTCGCCCCGGGAGACTTGCAGGTACAGCGGGAAGCCTTCTTCGAAGCGGTGCTGCCAATCGATCGTGAAGCCGAGGAAACCGACGTAGAACTCGACCGCCTTGGCCTCATCGAAAATCCGCAGGATCGGAGTGGTTTTGCCGAAGCTCATGGGTTGCTCCCTGATTGTTTGGCCCCAGGTCTAGACGGGCTGGATGTCAGCGCTTCGGCCTGCGCGCGGCATTCTTTAATTGCAATGTGCCACCACTGTGACGCACTGCTCGGAATCTTCAACGAAACCCCTCGCGCAGGTCGCCCCGGCGCGCCAGAAACCGCCCTTCCCGGCTCCCTGTGGCTTGCCCGTCGCGGTAGCTCAAAGTGCCGTTGACCCACACGCCGTCGATCCCCTGTGCCGGCCGTTGCGGGTCGTTGAAGTCCGCCACGTCGCGCACGGTGGCCGGGTCGAACAGCACCAGGTCCGCCCAATGCCCCTCGCGGATTTCCCCGCGCTCCGCCAGGCCGAAGCGCTTGGCCGACAGCCCGGTCATCTTGTGCACGGCGGTGTGCAGCGCAAACAGCCCGACATCGCGGCTGAAGTGCCCCAGCACCCGAGGGAACGCGCCCCACAGGCGAGGATGCGGGAACGGGTCTTCCGGCAGGCCGTCGGAGCCGACCATCGTCAGCGGATGCGCAAGGATCCGCCGCACGTCGTTCTCGTCCATGCCGTAATACACCGCGCCCGCCGGTTGCAGGCGCCGCGCCGCCTCCAGCAGCGGCACCTGCCATTCGGCGGCGATGTCGGCCAGGTCGCGGCCGCCCATCTGCGGGTGGGGCGTGGACCAGGTGACGGTGATGCGGTGGGCGTCGGTGACCTGCTTGAGGTCCAGGGTCGAGGAACTGGCCGCGTACGGATAGCAGTCGCAGGCCACCGGCTGATTCTTTGCCGCCGCCTCCAGGGACGCCAGCAGTTGCGGGCTGCGCCCCCAGTTGCCGACGCCGGCGCATTTGAGGTGGGAGACGATCACCGGCGAGCGCGCATGGCGACCGATGCGGAACGCTTCGTCCATGGCCTCCAGCACCGGCTCGAATTCGCTGCGCAGGTGGGTGGTGTACACCGCGCCGAAGGCGTTCAGCTCTTCGGTCAGTTGCATCACCTCCTCGGTGGACGCCGAAAACGCGCTCGCATAGGCCAGACCTGTGGATAACCCCAAGGCGCCCGCTTCGAGGCTGTCGCGCAACTGCTCGCGCATGGCGGCGATTTCGTCGGCGCCGGCGGTGCGGTACAGATCGTCCAGGTGATTGCTGCGCAGCGCCGTGTGCCCGACCAGCGCCGCCACGTTCAGCGTCGTGTTCGCCGATTCGACCGCCGCGCGGTAATCGCGAAAGCGTGGATAGACGAACGCCGCCGCACTGCCCAGCAGGTTCATCGGATCCGGCGGATCGCCCCGCAGGCTGACCGGCGCGGCGCTGATCCCGCAGTTGCCGACGATCACCGTGGTCACGCCCTGGCTCAGCTTGGGCAGCATCTGCGGCTGGCGGATCACCACGGTGTCGTCGTGGGTGTGCACGTCGATGAACCCCGGCGCCAGCACCCGCCCGGCCGCGTCGATCTCTTCACGGGCGCGGGCGTCCGGCAAATGGCCGATGCGTTCGATGCGGCCGGCGCGCAGCGCCACGTCGGCGGTGTAGCCGGGGGCGTTGCTGCCGTCGATGACCTGGGCGTTGCGGATCAGTGTGTCGTACAGCATGCGGTCTCCGGCATCAGGCCAGCGTCAGTGCCTTCCCTTGATCAAATGGTGATCGAATCCCTGCTCGATCAGGTAGCGCCAGGCTACCTGCACATCTTCCGGGATTTCCTGCCCGACCTGAAAGCCCAGCGACGGGTAAACCATGATCCGGTGCACATCCCCGACCATTTCGTCGATCAGCCCCAGCACGCCGATCAAATGGCTGACCCCGTCGGGAAAGCCGAACGCCGGCGCATCCACCCACGCGTCGAGTTCCGGCCACTGCACGGGCAAGGTCAACGCCACGCGTCGGATCGAATTGGGTTTGGTCAGGAAGGTCGCCCGGCGCACGTCCGGAAACAGCGCCCTGGCGAACGCGATGTTCTCGGCGAAATTGGTGGCACGGCGCTCCAGGGTGAACCGCTCCGCCGGCACCCCCAGCAAAAGGGCCCGTTGGGCAAAGACATCGGCTTCGGGACGTTCCCACAAATGCTTCGTCCAGTTGCCGGTGTCGCCGGTGAACAGCAGGTGCGGGGCGACGCCGCGCTTGAGCAGCTCGCAGGCGTAGTCGCAGACCCGCAGGTCGTAGGAGCCGCAGACCACGATCAGCTCGCAGGACTCGTGCCCGCGTCCCGACCCGAGAAAGTCCCACAGGACCCTGGCGTGCTTGAGGGTCGGCGTCATGAGAGGACCACCTCCCGGACACCGAGGACCAGGCCGCCGTCGGCATAGCCATGGGCCCGTCCTTGCGCCAGCGAGACCGGCAGCCGGGTGAAATCGGCATAGGCGCACGCGGCGCCATGCCCGGTCAGGGTCGGGTCGTCGCCGATGCCGATGCACAGCGCGCCGCTGCCGGTGGCCGACTGCACGCCGCTGACGGAGTCTTCGAAGACCAGGCATTCATCGCTTCGGCAGCCCAGCCGTGTGGCCGCCAAATGATAAGGATCCGGGGCCGGTTTGCCGTGGCGCACATCGTCACGGCAGATGATGGTGTCGAAGGCCGAGGCCAGGTCATGCTGTTGCAGGACGTGTTCGACCCGCGCCCGCCAACTGCTGGTCACCAGGGCCATGGGCACGCGGCCCTTGAGCCGGTCGATCAGTTCGGCGATGCCCGGCACCAGCGAGCACGCGGAACGTTCCTCGATGGCGTCGACTTCCTGCTTGATCGCCGCCCGCTTGCGCTCGTCGAAGCGGCCGAACAGGGCCTGCAAGGTGTAGCCGCCCGGACGGCCGTGAATGTGCTCGTCGATGAACGCCTGGTCGACGGCGATTGCGTATTGGCGCGCCACCGTCGTCCAGGCGAGTTCGATGACCTCGCGGGACTGGATCAGCACGCCGTCCATGTCAAAGCAGACGGCTGTAAACGTTCGTGGTGTCATCCGTTGCACTTCGCATTCTCTGGTGGGCGATGAAGGCCAGCGCCGTGCCGGCCAGGGCGAACAGGGCCATGACGCGATAGGACCACTGCGGCAGCGTCTCGTACAGGTAGCCGGCGAACGGCGTGGCCAGCCCCATGGGCAACGCGACGGCCAGCGAATAGTAGACGCCCTGGGTGAAGACCTGGATGTCCTGCGGCGCGTGATCGCGGATCAGGCGCATGATCGCCGCATGGTAAGCGGCGAAGCTCAGGGCGTGCAGGCATTGCCCCAGCACGATCAGCGACACCGCGTCGCTGTCGGAGAAGAACGCCCAGCGCACGGCCGCGCAGACACCGGAGAACATCACCACCGGCAACGCCGGGCAGCGCGCCAGGATTTTGTTGGAGAACGCGAAGTAGGTGATTTCCGCCAGCACCGCCAGCGCCCAGAACGCGCCGATCCAGCTTGGGGAGTACCCCTTCACGCCCCAACCGATCGAGGCGGTGGAGAAGTACAGGGTGTGGCTCAGCTGAATGCAGCTGGCCGCCGCAATCGCGATCAGCAGCGGCTTGCGGGCGAACAGCGCTTTCCAGTCCGGCCGCTTGACCGCACGCCCGGCCGACGCCTGCGGCGTGCGCGACACCCGATGCTTGAGCCGCAGGCATGCCACGGCGGTGACGCCCATGCTGGCCGCGATCACCAGCGGCACCCAGGACTGGCCTTGCCGCGCAAACAGCAGGCCGCCGAGGGTCGACGTCAGGATGAACGCCGAGGAGCCCACCGCCCGCACCCAACCGTAGTTTTGCAGCGCCTGCTTGTCGCGCTTGAGCAGATAGGACTCGGACAGTGGCAGCACCACCATCCACAGCCCGCCGAACAGGATGCTCAGGCACACGAATCCCCACAGGTGCACCGGCAGGAAAGGGAACAGCAGCGTGCACAGCGCCGCCGCGCACGCGAGCGCGGCGGCCAGGCGCAACTGGTCCACGCGCCAGTCGGCCACGTAGGTGATCAGCACCCCGGTCACCACCTGCGGCCAGTACACTGCCGCAATCAGCAGGCCGATCTGGCTGGCGCTGAAGCCCAGCGAATCCAGCCACGTCGGCCAGAACGGATAGATGATCCCTTCCGCCGCAAAGAAACCGAAAAAGATCAGATACATGCGTCATCCATAGGACTTGCCCCCGGTCAGGGCTCCGGCGGAGCCCTGCTGTCGGTCTTGCGTCTATTCGAAACGGTGCTGGGTGAAGCTGTTCTTGCCCTTGCGCCAGACGATCAGCGATTCGCTCATCACCACCAGATCGACCATCCCCTCCTTCAACGCGTCCAGCGCGTCCTGCGATGTGCAGACGATGGGTTCCTCATGGCGGTTGAACGAGGTGTTGATCAAGGCCGCCTGGCCGGTTTTCTCGTGCCAGGCGGTCAACAGGCGATGCATGAACGGGTCGGCCTGCGGACGGATGACCTGCGGCCGCGCGGTGCCGTCGATGTGCACCACCGCCGGGCTCGCCTCGCGAAACTGCGGATGGCAATCGTAGGTCATGGTCATGGTGTCCGCCGCCACCTGGCTTTCGTCCCAGCCGACGTAGCAGGCCGCGGCCTGTTCGAGGGCGGTGACCGGGCCGAACGGCATGAACTCGGTGCGGTGCATGCGCTTGTTCAGCCAGTCGTTCACCTCGGCATCCTGCGCGTGGTAGACGATGCTGCGGTTGCACAGCGAACGCGGGCCGAACTCCATCTTGCCCTTGAACATGCCCAGCACCTGGTTTTCCTGCAACGCCTCGGTGAGCACCTCGATGAGGTTCGACGGCGTGTGGTAACCGAGCTCGGGGTAGTCGCGGTGGATCAGGTTGATGTTCTGCGAGACGCTGCGCGACTCCGGCCCGAGCATCATCGACGGGTTCCGGAAGCGGGTGCCGTCCTTCAGGTACGCCGCCCCCACCGCCGCCGCCAACGCCAGGCCGCCGTCGCCCATGCATGGCAGCACGTAGACGTCCTTGACGCCGGGGATCTCGCGCAGGCGCTGGTTGAGCTTCACGTTGCCGAACACGCCGCCGGCCAGGCACAGGGCGGCGCTGCCGCGCTGCGCCAGGTGATGGGTGACGGTCGCCACCAGCAGGTCTTCGGTGTGGCGCTGGGCGGCCGCCGCGATGTCCTCGGGGGTCTCATGGGCGAACAACGCTTCCAGGCTTTCGCCGTAATGGTTGTAGGACGGCAAGAACAGGTCGCCGCAGACGGCCCTGATGCGCCCGTCTTCGAACCGGATCATCTGCTGCATCACGCCGAGCAGTTTCTGCGGGTCGCCGAACGCGGCCAGCCCGGTGACCTTGCCCTCGTGCCGGTTGGGCTTGTAGCCCAGCAGGCGGGTGATCCGGCCATAGAAGTAACCCAGGCTGTCGATGCTGGTCTCGCGCTGCAGCACGGTGGTTTCGTTCGGGCCGTACCAGCTCACGGTCAGGGACTGGAAGTCGCCGCGCCCGTCGCAGGTCAGGGTCAGCGCCTCGTCGAACGGCGAGCAGACATAGGCGCCGAGGGCATGGCACTCGTGGTGGTCGATGAAGCAGGCCTTGCCGACCAGGCCGTTGTCCGCGATGAACCGGTCGAACTCGGCGCGCTTCTCCTTATCGTTGCGCACCTCGTCGGTGATGCGCTGGCGGAACTGGGCCAGGCCCTCGGGGTTGTTCCGCACTTCATCGACGATGCGGTCAAAGTACAGCTCGATGTGCTTGTCGGCATTGAAGCCGGCGTTCCATCCGTACGCCACATGGTCGAGATCCTCCAGCGAGACGCCGGCATGGCTCAACACGAACTCGATGGACCGGGCAGGCCAGACCTTGTCGTCCTTGATCCGGGTGAAGCGCTCTTCACTGACCGCTGACAGAATCTGACCGTCGCGCACCAGGCAGGCGCCCGACAGATCGTTGTTGGTGATCCCTAGAATGAGCATGACTGTTCCCTGTTGTTGCCAACTTCATGGATGAGCGCGCCCGTGCGCCAGGCATGCGGAGCCCGGGCCTGTGGCGCATTCCGGCCGTCGGTGGCCGAAGGTCGTTAACAAGTGAGGAGGCGAAGCGGTTACGTTCGCCGGGACATGCCTTTAGGGGAGGGCATCATGAGTGCGCATGGTCATCGCCAATTCCTTTTGAAAAAAAAACTCCACGGGGGGTAACCCACTGACTCGGCCTCATGCCTGACAACGAGTGGGTGCCGAACCTGCAGTATCGAATCTGCCTGTCCGGAAATCAGCCTAGACGCAATTGTGCGGAGCGCCCGCCAAACGCGACCTAAAATTTAAATGCCGCCCGAAGTCTTTTGTTTCCAAAGGTTTGCACAAATCAAGACACACGAAATCCTGTAGGAACGAGCCTGCTCGCGATGGCGTAGGGTCAGTCGATGCCAATGTCGACTGACGTACCGCAATCGCGAGCAGGCTCGCTCCTACAGGTTTGTTTGTGTATCCGGAAGCGTGCTCAGCCCTTGAAGTCCGCACTGGCATAGGCCGCCAGCTTGCCCTGGATGAAGTCCAAAAAGCACTGGATCCGCAGCGCCAGCTGCGAGTTGCGGTAGTACACGGCGTTGATCGGCTGCCGGTAACCGCTGTTGAACTGCGCCAGCACGACCTTGAGGCGCCCGGCGCGGATGTCGTCGATGGTCATGAAGTGCGACAGGCAAGCGATGCCCTGCCCTTCCAGCGCCAGGTGGCGCACGGTCTCGCCGCTGGAGGCGCCGATGGCCGGGGTGACCGGCCAGCGGTCGCCGTGCACATGGCGCAGCGGCCACTGGTTGAGGCCTTCGTTCTGGGTGAAGCCGAGCAGGACGTGCCGGCTCAGGTCGGCCACTTCGGCGGGCGTGCCGTGGGCCGCCAGGTACGCCGGGCTGGCGACGATCAGCAGCGGGCTGCAGCCCAGCGAACGGGCGTGCAGCGTCGAGTCGGCCAAGGTGCCGATGCGGATGGCGATGTCGGTGCTTTGCTCCAGCAGGTCGATGATCAGGTCGTTGCTGTTGAGCTCCAGCAGGATGTCCGGGTAGAGGCGGCGGAACTCGTCGACGTACGGCACCACCGCGTGCAGCATGAACGGCGAGGCGGCGTTGATCCGCAGCCGTCCGGACGGGGTCTGGTGGCGGGAAATGAGCCGTTCTTCCAGCTCGTCCATCTGGTCGAGGATGCGCTTGGCCTGCCCGAAGAAGTACTTGCCCTCTTCGGTCAGGTCCATGCGCCGGGTGGTGCGGTTGATCAGCGTCGTTTCGAGCTTGGCCTCCAGGCGCGACAGCGTGCGGCTGACCGCCGACGGCGTCTGGCCGACCTGCTCGGCGGCGGCGGAGATCGAACCGCATTCGATCACGCAGACGAAAATCTGCAACTCATCGGATCTGGCTTTCACGGATGTCCTCTATCGAATGCTCTGTGGCGAGGGAGCTTGCTCCCGCTCGGCTGCGCAGCAGCCGCAAATCCTGGAGGATCGCTGCGCGCTCCGGCGGGAGCAAGCTCCCTCGCCACAGGCCCAGTGCTCGATAGTAGCCCGAAACACTCAAGCCTTGAGGCCAAACACCTCTTTCAGGTGCTGCTCGTAGCGCACCACGTCGGCCTCGATGTTCGGGCGCTTCATCACGTCCACGCACAGGAACGTCGGCAGCCCGGTCATGCCCAGGAACTGGTTGGCCTTGTGGAACGGGAAGTAGACGGCGTCCACGCCCTTGGCCTCGAAGAAGTCGGTCGGATCCTCGAAGGCCTGCTGCGGCGCGTTCCAGGTCAGCGACAGCATGTACTGCTTGCCGTGGATCAGGCCGCCGCTGCCGTACTTCTGCGAGGCGTCGGACCGGGTGCGGCCGTCGCTGGCGTAGAGGCTGCCGTGGCCGGCGGTGAACACTTCGTCGACGTACTTCTTCACCGTCCACGGCGCGCCCATCCACCAGCCCGGCATCTGATAGATGATCACATCGGCCCAGAGGAACTTGGCCACCTCTTCGGCCACGTCGTAGCCCTCGTCGATGAAGGTGGTCTTGACGTCGAGGCCGCCGCGGTCGAGCACGGCGAGCGCCGCCTCGTGCAGGGTGGCGTTGTAGCGGCCGTCGGAGTGGGCGAATTTTTTGCCGCCGTTGAGCAACAGGACTTTTTTCATGGGTCAGCCTCGATCGGATTCCAATGCCCGGCGCACTCGCCGGATGGAGAAGGGAAGTGAAGGAATGGCGGCAGGTTAACGGTCCGCCCCGCGCGGAATAAGCGACGGTTGCGCAAATGACATTTGACCGAAAATCACGAATCACCCAACGATTCGTGCCGTAGCATTGGCCGCCACTTCAACTTGAGGAACCGAACGATGAGCGAACGCCAGGGCTTCATCCTGCACGCCAAGACCCGCCCGGAAAAAGCCGAGGCCTTCGAGGCGTTCTTCCGCGCCCATGTCGAGCCGAGCCGAGCCGAACCAGGCTGCATCGAGTACCACATGCTGCGCGACAAGCACGATCCGACCCTGTTCATCTTCTACGAGATCTGGGCGTCCCAGGCGGATCTGGACGTGCACTCGAACCTGCCGCACATGCAGCAGTTCCTGGCGCAGCGCATGGAGTACCTGGAGCGGGATTTCGACATCCGTCCGATCGAGATGCTCAGCGCCTCGTCGGCTAGCCGCTGACCAGCAGATGGGCGCCGAGCGCGCCCAGACCGATGAAGAACACCCGCTTGAACAGCGTGGCGCTGATCCGCCGGCGCAGCCATTGGCCGAACCACAGGCCGAGCATCGCCGGCGCCAGGGCCAGCAGCGAAGCGCTGAGCTCACCGCCGCCCAGGGCGCCGCGCCAGAACAGGCCGGCGGCCAGGGCCAGGGTCGACACGGTGAAGGACAGGCCCAGCGCCTGCACCAGCCCGTCGCGGCTCAAGCCCAACGCTTGCAGGTAAGGCACCGCCGGAATCACGAACACACCGGTGGCCGAGGTGATGACGCCCGTCACCGCGCCGCACACCGGACCAAGCCAGGGTTCGTGCCGACGGCCGACCCGCAGGGCCGGCAGCCACAATCCGTACAGCGCATACAGCAGCAACGCCGCGCCGAGCCCGCGCACGACCCAATGCCCGCCCGCCATGCCGAGCCACAGGGTGCCGACGCCGGTGCCGAGGAAGATCGACAGCAGCATCGGCCACAGGCGTCTCATCAGCCCGCGCAAATGGCCGCCGAAGGCCAGTTGCCAGAGGTTGGTCAGGGTCGCCGGGACGATCAGCAGCGCCGCTGCCTGCGCCGGCGCCATAGCCAGGCCGAGCAGCCCCATGGCGACCGTAGGCAGGCCGAGGCCGATCACGCCCTTGACCGAGCCGGCGAGGAAGAAGGTGGCGACGACCAGCAAAGACAGGACAATGCCGAGGTTCTGGTAGAAATCGAGGTAGGCGTTCATGGCGCCACTGTGCGCCTGGCCGGATGCTTTGGAAATCTGCCATATACTGAGGCAGTCTATTGCAAACCAAGAGGCTGAGAATAGTGCTGAGGCCACTGGCCCCATCGCGGGCAAGCCCGCTCCCACAGGGGGATGCGGTAGACAGGACGACCTCACAGGCCCCATCGCCAGCAGGCTGGCTCCCACAATTCAGGGGAACACCACAGTCCCTGTGGGAGCCAGCCTGCTGGCGATAGGGCCGGTGCAAACGACACACTGCCCGAGACTCTCCGATGCACTTCGACTTCACCGACCTGCGCCTCTTCCTGCACACCCTCGACGCCGGCAACATCACCGCCGGCGCCGACCGCAGCCACCTGTCGCTGGCCGCCGCCAGTGCGCGGATCCGCGCCATGGAAGCCTCGCTGGGCACCGATCTGCTGCAACGCGGCCGCCGCGGTGTCACCCCGACGCCGGCCGGCAAGGCGCTGGCGCACCATGCGCGGATCCTGCTGCAGCAGGCCGAGCGCATGCAGCAGGACCTGTCCGACTACGCCCACGGCGTCAAAGGCCGGATCCGCCTGCTGTGCAACACCACGGCCGTCACCGAATACCTGCCCGAAGCCCTGGCGGATTTCCTGTGCCGCCACCCCAACCTCGACATCGACCTGCAGGAACTGCCCAGCGCGCGCATCACCCACGCCTTGCGCGAAGGGGCGGCGGATCTGGGGATCGTGTCGGATGCGGTGGACCGCGAAGGCTTGCAGACCCGCTTCTTCCGCGACGATCCGCTGGTGCTGATCCTGCCGCCGGGGCATCCGCTGGCCGAGCGGCCTTCGCTCACCTTCGCCCAGACCCTGAGCCACGACTACGTGGCCCTGGGCGCCGCCAGCGCACTGGCGATCCACCTGGAGGAACAGGCGCTGCACATCGGCCAGCGCATGGCGATCCGGATGCGCGCCGACGGTTTCGACGGCGTCATCCGCATGGTCGCCCACGGCGCCGGCCTGACCATCGTGCCGCTGGCGGCGCTGGAGCGCTCGGCGCAAAAACGACGGATCCTCCACCGTGCCCTGTCCGAGGACTGGGCCAACCGCCGGCTCCACCTCTGCGCCCGCGACTTCGGCCACCTGCCCGCCTACGCCCGCGCCTTGCTGGACGCGCTGACGCCGGGAACGCCTTGACTCTACCGTTAGGGGCAGACTCTATCCTGAGGGCTTCATTTCAGGAGTACACATGATGCGCAAACGAATGCTCGTGATTCTGGGGCATCCTTCCACCGACAGCTTTTGCGGCGCCCTGACCGAGACGTATGTCCAGGCCGCCAAGGAGGCCGGCCACGACGTGCGCCTGCTGCGCCTGGACACGCTGGACTTCGACCCGGTGCTGCACGAAGGCTACAACAAGCCCCAGCCCCTGGAGCCGGATCTGCTCCAGGCCCAGGCCGACATCACCTGGGCCGAGCACCTGACCTTCGTGTACCCGATCTGGTGGGGCGGGATTCCGGCGCTGTTCAAGGGTTTCCTCGACCGGATCCTGCTGTCCGGCTTCGCCTTCAAGTACCGCAAGGGCAAGGCCTTCCCGGACAAGCTGCTGAAGGGCCGCACCGCGCACCTGCTGGTGACCATGGACACGCCGCCCTGGTACTACAAGTGGATCTACCGCATGCCGGGCCTGCACCAGATGCGCAAGACCACCCTGGAGTTCTGCGGCATCAAACCGATCAAGACGCTGACGTTCGGCCCGATCCTCGGCTCGAAGCCGGAACAGCGCGACATCTGGCTGGAGCAGGCGCGCGTGACCGCCGCCGCCAGCTGACCCCGCCCTGCCGGTTCCGCTGACGGCGCACCGCCGTCAGCCCCTCTGCGGTCCCTTGCGGTTCTTTGCGGCCAGGGACCGTCGGTCGGCTGCGCGCGTCATAAGCACGCAGCCGCAACCTCTCCATGTTATCCACGGTATGATCGCCCCCGGTCAGGCATGAGGCCTGGTCGCGCATCAGCCCTGTTTGATCATCGAGACGGACCTTTATGTATATCGGCAAAGCCGCCCAGCTGTCGGGCACCACAGTCAAAAGCATTCGCCACTACGAAGAGATCGGCCTGTTGCCGGAGCCCAGGCGTGAGGGCAAATACCGGATCTACAGCCAGGAGAGCGTCGAGGTGCTGACGTTCATCAAGTGCGCCCAGCAATTGGGCTTCAAGCTCAAGGAGCTTCAGGTGATCCTCAACAGCTACCGCGGCGACGTGTTCCCCTGGGACATGGCGCAGCAGGCGATCGCCGAAAAAAAAGCCGATCTGGTAGCCCGGATCGGCGAATTGCGGCAGTTGCACGATGGCCTGGAAGCCTTTGAGAACAACCTCAGCGATGCGCGCCAAGAGTGTCAATTCGAGCGCATCGCCCGCCAGGGCGAAAAAAACTCCGGCAACACACTGAACTGAATGTCCTGCTGCACCGGGTGACCGTTCCCGCAGGCCGTACCAGGGCCGGCGGGAGCGGTTTTCGCCGAATCAGTTCAGGGCCGGTTCCCCGCCGGCAGCGTGTGTGTCGGCCACCTGCGCCACCGGAACGACCGCCCCGAAGAACCACGGCGACACCAGCGTCACCAGCACGATGGTCATGACCCCGCTGGAGAACAGCGCCATGGCCACCAGCGCCCCCAGGTCGACGATCGGCTTGAAGTCGGAGAACAGCAGGGCCATGAAGCCGACGGAGAAGATCACCACGTTGATCACCGTCGAACGGCCGACGCTGTGCATCGCCTGCAGAATCGCCGCATCGATTTCGACGCCCTCTTGCACCAGCAGCTTGATCCGCGACAGCAGGTGCACCGCGTAGTCGACCACGCCGACCACCAGGAACGTCACCAGCGTGGTGCCGATGTTCAGCTCGATGCGGAACAGGAACATGAAGCCGTAGACCGTCACCGACGTGGTCAGCAGCGTGAGCATGCCGAGCAGCCCCAGACGCACGGACTTGAGCCAGTACATCATCATCAGCGTGACCACCACCAGCGCCAGGGAAAAGCTCAGCACCTGCCCCTGGGTGATCTCCTGCAGCACGCCGGTCCAGATCAGCGGCGTGCCGGCATGGGTCACCTCCAGGTTGGCCGGCTTGTTCACCAGCAGCCAGGCGTCGAGGCGGTCCAGCATGCCCTGGTAGTCGCTGGCGACGGACGAGGTCATGGTGTACAGGGTCAAGGCCTTGGAGAAGTCGGCGTTGAGCACGTTGTTCAGGTCCGAGCCGCCGCCGTTCTCGAACAGCATCACGTGCTGCTCGATCAGTGAGTTGCCCGTCACCTCGAACTGCTCGACCTGCCCGTCGTCGTTGACCGAGGACACCTTCTCGACCGCGTCCGGCACCCGCAGGTACTCGGGGTTCATGTCGTTGAGCACCAGGTTCATGCGCTTGACGTAGGTGGCCAGCGAATAGCCGTAGCTCACGTTCGGCTGCTGCTTGATGAAGCGGTCGAGCCGGTCGATGAACTGCACCGTCTCGGTGGTCAGCACGCCACGGGGTTCCTTGCTGTCGATGGCGATCCAGCCCGGCGCCGTGCCCGCCACCTTGGCGTGGTTGATGAACTGGTCCGAGATGCGGATGTGGCTGTCCGGCTTGAAGTAGGCGATGCCGGAGTCTTCGATGTCGACGCGGAACGTGAACACCGTCGCCAGCGCCAGCAACGGCACGAGCACCACCAGGATCGGTTTGCGGAAGCGGATCATCCACGCGCAGAACGCCACCAGATAGCGCGAGATGACCGACTCCTTGTGCACGGCCACCTTGGCCTGCGCCGTCGGATCCTTGCCCCAGATCGAGATCCAGGCCGGAATCAGCAGCAGCGAAATGATCAGCGCCGCCGTCAGGCCGATGGACATGAACACCCCGAAGTTGCGGATGCTGACGATGTTGTTGGTGGTGGAGATCAGGAACGTGGCGATGGTCGTCACGGTCGTCAGCACCACCGGCACCACCATCAGCCGCTGCGTGCGGCGGTTGGCCTCGCGGTTGCTCTTGCCGGCGTTCTTCTGCTCGTAGTACTCGGCCATGACGTGGATCGCGTCCGAGCAGCAGATGGTGAACAGGAACACCGGCAGCACGCTGGTGAGCAGGTCGAACGGCACCCGCCACAGGGCCATCAGCCCCAGCGTCCAGATGGTGCAGAACAGGATGTTGAACAGCGGCAGCAGCACGCCCAGCGGTTTGCGGAAGAAGAAGATCAGCAGCAGCGTGATCAGCAGGAACACGATCGGAAACAGCACCGCGAGGTCGTGGTCGATGATTTCCTGCTGGGCCGCAATGAAGATCGGCATCCCGGCGATGAAGATCTCGTCCTTGTACGCCGGGTGCTCGGCCTGGTACTGCGCGACCAGGCCGCGCACGATCTGGTAGGCGCGCAGCTGGGCCTGGGCGTCGTCCTGCTTGGTGCCGAGCTCGGCCACCAGCATCGCGACTTTCTTGTCCTTGGACACCACCCCGTCGACCATCAGCTCGTTGCCCATGATCTGCGATTCGACCAGCGCCGGATCCATGTCGTAGGCGTTGAGCGTCTTGTGGATCAGCAGCTCGCCGCCGTCGGTCAGGACGATGTTCTCCAGGTCGCCCATGGACGCCATTTCGCGGATCGGGTTGATGCGTTCGGCCAGGAAGGTCAGGAACAGCTGGTCGTGCGGATCCCAGCCCTCGCTCTGGGCATGGTCGCGCAGGGCCTTGGCCTGGGCGTAGTCGTTCTGGGAAAAGCCGTCCTCCAGAATGTCCCGCGTCAGCAGCTGCGCACGGCTGTCGTCGGGATGGCCGGCGACGATCTGCGCCAGTTGCTCCTTGTCGGCGTCATTGGCCAGGATCATCTTGCGCACCGACTGCGACAGCGAGAACAGCGCGTTGAGGGTGTCCTTGTTGAACACCGTCTGCGGGTTGTTCAGCGCCACCATCACCGAGTCGAACGTGCCGGTGAACTCACCTTGCAGGTCGATGATGGTCTTGCGCGCCGGATGGGTGTCCTTGAGCAGATAAGGGTTGGTGTCGGACACCAGCGCACCCAGCGTATAGGTGAAATACGCGGTGATCGCCACCAGCAGGAAAACGATCGCCCGCGCATGGCGCTCGACGAAGTTCAGGTATCTTTCCATGATCATGCGTTCCAGGGTCTTCGGGGCGGCGCCCGGTTAGCGGGCGGACACGGCGAACTCGGGCAGGTCACCGGTCTTCAGGCCGCGCTTGATGGCGGTCTGGGTGAACAGGCGGTCTTCCAGCGGCACGTTGTACTGCAACTGGTTGAAGCGCATCTCCGAGCGGGTGCCGTCGATGAAGTGCTCGGTCTCGCTCAGCACGATGCTGTCGATCGAATCGATGGTCTCGACCTTCTGGGTGCGCATCTGCTTGATCAGCACGCCCTTGATGTCGAAGAAGTCCTGGCGCATGACCAGGAAGTTGCCCTTGTCGATCCACACCTTGAGCTTGTTGTAGCCGGTCTTGGCCAGCACCTCCGGGGAGGCCGGTTCGCGCTCGATCACGTAGCAGTCGCGGCCCTTGACCTGCTCTTCGCCGACCAGCACCTGCGAGTAGTCCTTGACCCGGATCTTGTCCAGGTCGGCATAGGAGTACTCGCTGCCCATGAACGAGCCGCGCTTGTCGGTGGTGGAGATGCGCCGGGTCTGGCGGCTGACCGGCAGGTACATCCACTGGCTGTCTTCCAGGCCCAGGGGTTCGTGGGGGTTCTCGATGTGGAACGCCACGTCGCGCACGTCGGTGGGCGCGG
The DNA here is from genome assembly GCF_044749305.1 of Pseudomonas sp. NPDC089534. Classification (NCBI taxonomy): domain Bacteria; kingdom Pseudomonadati; phylum Pseudomonadota; class Gammaproteobacteria; order Pseudomonadales; family Pseudomonadaceae; genus Pseudomonas; species Pseudomonas sp. NPDC089534. Next base: position 34,976 of record NZ_JBIVHR010000029.1, read on the forward strand.
AGAAGTACATGCTGAATTTGTCGCTGTCCGGGTAATCCTTCTGCAGGTAGGTGAATTCCCGCACCCGGGTGTTGCCCTTCTTGTCGTGCAGGATCAGCGAGACCTGGGACATGAAGCTGGTGCCGTCGTTGCGGTCGCGCACCTTCTGGATGATGTCGTCGGCGTTCTTGCTGTCGGCGGCGGTTGCGCAGGCGGCACCGAGGATCAGCGCGGCGGCGGTCATGGTTTTCAGTAGCGGCAACATGTGAGCTTCCCTTTTCGTTGTTTGAGTCGTTTCAGGCCTGTACGCCGGGGCACGCAGGCGTCTTGGGGTCAAAACAGATAGCCGGCGGACAGCCGCACCTGATCGCGGTCGCTGTACTCGCCGAACGAGCGGTCCGGCTTGCCGAAGAACACGTCGACTTCCAGCCCGAGCTTGATCCAGTCCACCGGTTTGTAGGTGAAGATGCCTTGCAGCAGCGCATCGTCGTGGAACGGCGGCGACGCGGCGACCACCAGCCGGCTCTTGAGGCGGTCTTGCCAGTGGGTGCCTTCGGCCGACAGGGTGAACAGGTGGTCGAGCTTGTCCTGCACCATGCCGGCCTGCCAGTCGACCAATTGCTGACGCTGCCACTGCGCGGAGATCAGCCAGTCGCGCAACAGGTAGTCGACGCCCAGCAGCGACTTGACCATCGGCGTGCTGTCGGCACCGTAGCCGCGGGTCGGGTTGGTGACCCGCCAGCGGTCGAACCAGGCGATTTCGCTGCGCACCACGATGCTGTGGCCGGCATCGATCGCCAGCCCCGCACCGCCCATGGTGTAGCGCGGGAACCGCCGCTCCAGCCGCGTGCGGCCGTCTTCGGCCAGGCCTTCGACGGCGTACACCGGATCCTGCTGGCGGGCGTTGAGGGCGACGAAACTGGTGTCCACCGCACCGATCCGGCCGTTGGCGCTCAGCCCGTAGGAAAAGCCCTGGTCACCGTCGTAGCCGGGCTTGGAGTCGACCAGGAAATACTGCGGATCCGGCACGGCGAACAGCGGCGCGTCGAACTCGCTGCCGGCCACCGGCGGCCGGTTCTTCTCGAAACCGGTGATCCACAGCGCCTCCAGTTCCCATTCGCCCACCGGTTGGGCGAAGCGCACCATCGGCACGGCGATGCGGCTGTCCTCCAGCAACGGCGTCAGGCCGTCGCGGTAGTCCAGCGGGTTGATCTGGTCGAGCACCCGCAGTTCATCGGCCCGGCCCCAGACCACCTGCTGCCAGCCGACGGTCACCTCGCCGTCGCCCAACGAATGGCCGACGTACAGGTGCCGCCAGTCGGCGTCGAAGCGGTACTTGTCCCGCGCCCGTTCGCCGTAGGGGTTGCTGCCGTCGTAGCGGGCGTCATAGCGCACGCGGCCCTTGGCCTTGTAGTAGCCGCCGTCCCAGTTGTCCTCCAGGTTGGCCTTGAAATACACCGCCTTCTGGGTGACCCGGTCGTCGCCGTGCAGACGCACGGCGGTGGCCACGCCGACCTCGGCGTCGGCGTAGTCCGGCTGCAGGTCCTGCGCCGTGAGGCCGGCCAGCGCCGGCCCCGCGTTCAGGCAGGCCACGGCGGCCCAGGCGGCCCGGCTGATGTGAAGTCTGGGCATCGCTACATTCCCAACCCGACGCCGCCGTCGATCACCAGGCTCTGGGCCGTCACGCCCCCCGCCTGGGGGCTGGCCAGGTAGCTCACCATGGCCGCCACCTCTTCGCTCTCGATGAAACGGCGCATCGGCAGTTTCTTCTTCGCGTTGCGCAGGATCTGCTCCTGGGTCAGCCCGGCCATCGCCGCCTGCGTCGCCAGCTCGCCTTGCAGCATCGGCGTGTCGATCCACGCCGGCAGGATCGCGTTGACCGTGATCCGGCGCGGCGCCAGATCCAGCGCCAGCGCCTTGGTCATGCCGACGATGCCGTGCTTGGAGGCGCAGTACGCGGTGTTGCGCACCTTGCCGGCGCGGCCGAGGATCGACGACATGTTGATGATCCGGCCGCCGTCGGGCATCAGCGGCAGGCACAGCGAGGTGACGTAGAACGTGCCGTTGAGGTTGACCGAAATCACCCGGTGCCAGTTGAGCAGGTCATCGGGTTCGTTCTCGTTGCAGATGCCCGCGCTGTTGACCAGCACATCGACCTGCGCGACCTGTTTGCCGAGGGCCTTGAACAGCGTTTCCATGGCCGGCAGGTCGGCGATGTCCGCGCGGTGGGTCTCGACCTGCGCCCGGATCCGCTGCGGCTGCGCATCGAGCCAGCCTTGCAGCTGCGGCAGATCCAGGTCCAGCAGGATCAGGCGGTTGCCGGCGTCGGCGGCGAAGGCCTCGGCCACGGCGCGGCCGATGCCTTTGGCGGCACCGGTGATCAGGATGGTGCGGCTCATGGCATCTTCAGCCCGCCGTTGACCGGCAGGACCTCCCCGGTCAGGTAGAGGCCGCGCTCGGCGAGGTACAGCACCGCCTCGGCGATTTCCTCAGGCTCGGCGTAACGCTTGATCAGCAGCCGCGACTGGATTTCCTCCTCTTGGCTGCCGATCAGCGCGGTGCTCATTTCGGTCTTGACGATGCCTGGCGCCACCGCGTTCACCCGTATGTTGCGCGGCGACAGCTCCACCGCCAGGGCGCGGGTCAGCGCTTCGACCCCGCCCTTGGCGGCGGCGTAATTGCTCTGGCCCTTGCCGGGTTTCTGCGCCGCCACCGAACTGATGTTGACGATGCAGCCGCCGCGCTGGCGCATCATGCCCGGCACCACCTGCTGACAGCACAGCAGGGTGCCGACGAGGTTGGTCTGGATCACCTCGACGATGTCCTTGGCCGGCATCGTCGCCAGCAGGCCGTCGCGGGTGATGCCGGCGTTGTTCACCAACAGGTCGATGCGCTGGAAGCGCGCCTCGACCCGCTCGAAGAACGCGCGGACGCTGTCGGCGCTGGCGACATCGCATTGCAGCGCCAGGCAATCGACGCCCTGGGCCTGGAGCTGCCCGCGCAGCTCCATCGCCGCCGCCTCGTCACGCACATAACTGAAGGCGACCTGATAGCCGGCCCCGGCCAGGGCCTGGACCAGCGCCCGGCCGATGCCCCGGCTGCCGCCGGTCACCACTGCCACTTTGTTTGCCATGACCGTTCCTTAGAGCGAGTTGTCGGTTTTGAACTGCGCCAGGCCGAAGCCGTGGGTCGCCGCCAGCGCACGGATCTGCTGCACCTGCTCGCGGCTGATGTCGCCGAACGAGTAGTGCTGCTTCATGCCGGACAGGCCCATCAGCACCGACTCGGCCATGCACGCGTACAGCTGGCCTTCCTTGAGGTAGGCCCGCACGTTCGGCGCCAGACCGTCGCCCAGCGGCGTCTGCACGATGCCGCCGTGCATGTACAGCACGTCGGCGCGCTCGCCGGAGAGGTTCTGGTCCACGTTCAGCGGCACGGCGATGTCGCAGATCACGCTGTTCTCGGCAAAGTGCCCGGCACCGAGGAACGCCTGCGGAGCGTTCGCCGCGCACAGCACGATCCGCGCCTGCTTCAGCGCCGCAAGGTCGTTGCTGACGGTGATGAACGCGTTCGCGCCCAGACGCTCTTCGACCAGTTTCGCCACGCGCTGACCGAGGTCGGCGCCGGCGCCATGGGCCTGCAGCAAGGCGTCCATGCCGTCGAGCCCTTGCAGGCGGCTGGCGAGGCGGTCATCGGCGGCGACGCCCTTGAGGATCACCCGGGCGGCGTCGGCGTAGATCTGCTGCGCGGTCTTCTCCAGCCGGCGCAGGGAGCCGTCGCGGCCGCTGCCGATCAGGATCAGGTGCTCGACGCCGGCGGACAGCAGCGAGGCGTAGGTCGAGGCGATGTTGCCGGCGGCGCCGACCACCGCCGCGGTCTGCCGGGCCAGTTCCAGGCCCTGTTGTTTGCAGCCCTGCTCGATGGCTTCCAGGCCCATGCCGATGGTCAGCGCGTTGCCGGAGGTCAGCGCCATGTCGGGAATCTTCAGCGCCTGGCAGTTGTTGGTGACGATCGAGGTGTACATGCCAAGGCCGGCCACGCTGTAGCCGTCGGCGCGGGCATCGCGGATGCGGTTGCCGACCTCGTCGCGGATGGTCTCCAGGTCGCCGCTGGCGATGTAGTCCGCCATGGCGTCGGAGTGCATGCACAACGGGTACAAGGTGAATTCCACAGCCGTGCCGAGCTTCGAACGGATCTGCACCGGGCCGATGGGCGCAGCGCGGCGCTCGGGGGCCATGCGCTTGATGAACTCGCGCTTCTGCTCGGGGCTGAGGGTGGCCAGCGACGGGTCGACATCGCTGAGCATGTCGGCGTCGATCAGGTGGTTGATGAACGCCACGCGCGCCACCACGCGGACGTTCGCGTCAGGCTTTGGGAGGCTTTCGTCCCCCTTGAAGCGGGTGTCGCGGGCCGGCACGCCGGGGACGGTGCCGGCCAGCACGCCGGCGGCCAGCGGGAAGGCGTCGCGGCGGCGCAGCATGTCGCAGACCTTCTGCAGCGAGCCGATCAGGCCGTCGATCTCCTCGAAGGTGATGCACACCGGCGGCTCCAGGCGGATCACGTTGGCGTTGCTGCCCGACGGCGCCACGCGCAGGGATTCGAACTGCAGCAGGTAGCCGGCGATGATGTAGCCCAGCGCATCGTTGTACTGCGCCGAGGCCTGCACCAGCGAGCTGCTGCCGGTCAGGTCATGCAGTTCGAAGCCCAGCAGCAGCCCGCGCCCGCGCACATCGGCGATCACGTCCGGGTACGCCGCCTTGAGCTCCAGCAGCGAAGACTTGAGGTACTCGCCCTTGCGCTCCACGTCCTTGAGCATCGCGCTGTCGTTCTCGAACAGACGGCGCAGGGCCGACAGGGCGATGTGGCAGGAGACGTCGTCCTCGGCGAAGGTCGAGCTGTGGATGTAGCTGAAATCGACTTCGTAGTGGCTGGCGCGGATCACGGTCGCGGCGATTTTCATCAGGCCGCCGCCCAGGGCCTTCGACAGGCAGTAGTAGTCGCCCTGCAAGTTGAAGTGGCTGGCGCCGAGCAAGGTGCCGGTGCGGCCGAAGCCGGACTGCACTTCGTCGATGATCAGCGGGCACTGCTGCTCGTTGCACAGCTTGCGCAGGCCCAGGTAGAACGCACCGGCGAACTCGTTGATCCCGCCCTCGCCCTGGATCGGCTCCAGCAGCACGGCGGTGATCGCGCTGAACGCGTCGCGGCGCACCTGCAAGGTTTCGCCGTCCCACTCAAGGTTCAGCCAGTGGCGCTGATGGCGGGCCGGCAGCTCCTGAAGCTGCTGCGGCTGATGCGGGTCGATGAACTCCACGTTCAGGCCGAACCGGGCGAACGGCTTGCGGTACTGCTTGCCGTAGGTCAGCTGGACGGTGTTCACCAGCTTGCCGTGGAAGCTGCCGCGCACGGCCAGGAACACCGGCTCGACGTGCAGTTGCGCCAGGTTGTGCTGACGCACCGCCTCCACCACCTGACGCACGGTCACGGTGGTCAGGTGGGCCGGCAGCAGGCCTGGCGGCAGCTCCAGGTCATCGACCTCCAGCTCGACATAAGCCTTGTCGCTGGCGGTCAGCTCGGCCAAGGCGAAGTCGCGCTCGTCGAACGCCTTCTGCAGGTTTTTCTGGCGACGGTACTCGGCGTGCTTGACGGCGATCTCCACCGACTCGGCGCCGCTGTTGGAGAAGGTCGAAATGTAGCGCTCGGTGTTGTTCAGTTCGCGGTTGAACGCTTCGCTCAACTCACGGCCCAACTGCCCTGCCGCACCGCGCACGGACATCTGCGCGTTGAACGGCACGTCGGCGCGCAGCAGGCCGCAGAGCTGATCGACGAACTGCGGATCGTTGTGGCCGTACAGCGCGGCGCCGTAGCCGCCGAGGAAGTCGGTGACGGTGACTTCCGCGCCCTGCGGGTCGCGGTAGAACAGTTTGCTGCCCAATGCCCGGTGAAACTGGCACTCCAGGCCCAGGGCCTGCATCAGTTCAACGAATTTCGGACGTACGTAATCGCGGTAATCCATGACAGTCATATCCCTTGGGTAAAAATCGAGAGGCGATGCATTGCGTTCGGGCGGTCAGTCGCCCGCCCGTAAATCGAGTCGGTAACAGGCGCTGAACCCGTTGGTGTCGCGGTTGACGATCAAGCAATCGAGCAGCGCCGCATCCCGGCGTCCGCCGGCCACGAACGGCAGGTGCGGATCCACCGGCTGCTCCAGGCCGATGACCGGCGGCACGCACTGGGCGACCAGGGCCTGGCGGGCCAGGATAAGATCGACCAGGCTCGGCGCACCGCTGAGCAGGCCGGTGACGCCGACGCCGCTGGTGATGTGCGCGGCGCCGGTGCGGGCCAGCGTGCGGGCCAGGTCGGCGTCCTGCTGCGGATCGCCGCTGGCGCTGCCGATCAGCAGATCCACCTGTTTGTCCGGCAGGTTCAACGACGCCAGGCGCGGGTGCGCGGCCAGCTCCGCCAGGCAGACCTGCGGCCCCGGCGGCAAATCGTCGACGCGGCGCAGGATCAATGCGGCGGCACCTTCGCCGGCGATTCCGCCGCGGCCCTGACGGTCGAACGCGCGCAGGCTCACCGGCCCGTCGGTGCCGATGGCCCCGGCCTCGGCCAGTGCGGCCAGCGCCAGCGGGTCGAGCTCACTGCCGGCGCCGACCACGATCGCCGCATCGATGCGACCACTTTGCAGGGCGGCCCGCGCCTCGCGCAGAGCGGCCAGGTTGCCGGCCACACCTTGCATGTAGGCGTTGCATTCGCACTCCAGCTTCAGCGCCAGGCTGACGATGCCGAGCAAGCCGTTGCTCAGGCTCTTGAGCACCAGGAACGGATCGAGCGCGCGTTCCTGCAGCACCCGCTGCGCCAGGCGCTGCATGTCGGCACCGGAGGCGTCGCGGCATTCGTCCAGCAGTTCGCCGTAGGACGCCACCGACGGATGGGTGTAGCCGCCCTGGCAGCAATAGAGTCCGTAGCGCAGGCCGTCGGCGCCCGGCTCGAGCCCGGCCTCGGCCAACGCCTGGCGCACGCTGCTGACGCCCCAGATCACCGCCGGCGGGCAGTAGCGCTGAAGGTTCTGCGGAACATCCTGACGACTGCGCTGGTGCTCCTGCTCGCTGACATGGCCGAACGCGGCGATCCGCTCGCTGCGAAACAGGGGCGAGCTCAAAGGCACGATGCCGCTGCGCCCCTCGACGGCGGCCGACCACAGGTGCTCCGTGCCCCGCCCGCTGGCCAGCACGCAACCGCTGCCGGCGACGGCAACCTGTACAGAGTCCATGTTCATTGTCCTTGCTCCCGGTATTTGCCAAGCGCCAGCGAGGTATTGAGGCCACCGAAGCCGAAGGAATTGCTCAGCGCAAAATCCACCCGGCGGCTGACCGCTTCGCCGGGGCAATAGTCGAGGTCGCACTGCTCATCGGCGTGGTGCAGGTTCACGGTCGGCGTGACCAGGTCGTTCAGGCAGGCCAGGGCCGTGACGATGCACTCCGGCGCTCCGGCCGCCGCGATCAGGTGGCCGAACTGCGACTTGTTGGCGCTCACCGCCAGCGAGCGGTAGTGGCGCTGTTCGGCGAACACGCTTTTGATCGCCAGGGTTTCGGCCACGTCATTGAGCGGCGTGGACGTGCCGTGGGCGTTGATCAGGTCGATCTGCGAGGCGCGCAGTCCCGCGTCGTCCAGCGCCGCCTGCATGGCCAGCGCCGCGCCCCGGCCTTCCGGTTGCGGCGCGGTGACCTTGTAGGCGTCCAGGCTGCTGCCGAAACCGAGCACCTCGGCATAGGGCGTCGCCCCGCGCGCCAAGGCGTGCTCAAGGCTTTCGAGCACGACGAAGCCGCCGCCCTCACCGGCGATCAGACCGCTGCGGTCACGGTCGAAAGGACGGCACAGATCAGCGCCCCAACGCTGCTCGCCCGAGGCGGCGCCGAGCAGGTACAGCGCGGCCATGGTGTCGAGGTTGAGCACCGAGTCCGCGCCGCCGGCCAGCGCCACGCTCACCTCGCCGCGGCGGATCATCTGGAACGCGTTGCCGATGGCCTGGGCCGCGCCGGCGCAAGCGCTGCTGATGTTGATCACCGGGCCTTCGCAGCCCAGGTCGTCGGCGATCACCCGGGCCAGGCGGTCGTTGCCCTGACGCAGCGAACCTTCACCGCTGACCTGCGCCGAACGGCTCATCAGGTGCGACCAGTCCGGCTCGCGGCCGTCCGGGGCCTGGGCCAGCAGCATGTCGGCGAGCATGTGCTGGGGCGCGCCGGACGCGCACAGCACGGCCGCATCGCGCAGTTGGCCGGGCGACAGGCGACTGTCGGCCACCGCCTGGGTCGCGGCCACCCAGCCGAACCGGCTGCGCCGTTCCAGCGGCATGTCCCAGGCCGGGTGGCCTTGCAGCCGCTGCGGCATCAGCGCCATGTCGACGGCGGCCGCGTAGCGCACCGGGAACGGTTCCTCGCCGAGGTCGTCCGGTTGCCAGGGCCGCACGCAATGTTCGCCGCCGAGCATTTTCTCCCACAGGGTCTGCCATTCGAAACCGAACCCGGTCACGGCCCCCATGCCGGTAATCACAATCCGTGTCGTGCTCATGCGTACTTCTCCATGGATTCGCAGGCCAGCAGCAAGGCGCCCCAATGGCCGCCGCGACTGTGGCTGACCAGCAGCGTGTAGCCGGGCTCAGCCGCCGCATCCCGGCTTTGGTGCAGAGTCAGGGCCGCTTCGGTCAGCAGCGTGCTGGCGCCGAGGTCGCCGGTCATCGGCAGGATGCTGCGCACCGCCCTCGGCAGCCCGTCGAACAGATTCAGCAACTGCGGGTCGTCGACATTGCCCACCACTTGGCCGACATCGCCGGGACGCAGCCTTTCCTCGCTCAGCGCCTGCTCGATGACCCGCCGCCCGACCGCTTGCGCCCGCTGCGGATCGCGGGTGTAGCCCCGGGCGAATCCGGCGACGCGCAACACCTGTCCGGCACCGGACGGAGGGCTGGCGGAAAGCAGCAAGGCAGCGGCGCCTTCACCGTGGACCGGCTCGCCCGACGGATCCGCCTCGCGCAGGTACAGCGCCGGCGTCAGGTTCGGGCTGCTGCTGACCACCAACGCCGCATCGGCGCTCTGCTCGCCGATCTGGCGGCTGGCTTCGATCAGCGCATCGAGTCCGGCGTTGTCGCCGGAACAGAAACCGCCCATCGGCCCTTGGCAGTGCAGCGCCTCGGCGACGTAGGCCATCACGCTGCTGTTGAGCAGGGTCAGCGCGTGCAGCGGCGGCGTGTTGGCCAGCAGTTGCGCGACCTTTTTCTGCGGTTGCTCAGCGATGGCCCGCACCGCGTCCCAGCACGGGCTCGGCGCGTCGACCTCCGGAATGGCCGCCGTCAGGGCGATGCGTTCCGGCGGCAGGGCCAGGGCTTCCAGCGCCGGGGCCAGCCGGGCGGCGCAGTGCAGCAGGCGCAGGCCCTGGGGCTCGACGCTGCGCTGGATCTTGCGGTCGAACAGGTTGCCGGCCAGGCGCGGCGGCGCCACTGCAAAGGCCCGGCGCCCGGCATCGAAGGGCAACGGCTGCGCAGCCGTCGGCGCACCCAGCAGATCGGCGCATTCGCTGCCGGCGGCGTTCAGCACCGCTGCCGCGTGGATAAAGACGCTGTTCATCTCACGCCCTCCCCAGCAGCAGCGAACTGTTGATGCCGCCGAACCCGAACGAGTTGGACATCACCACGCTGATCGACTGCTGCAACGGCTCACTCAGGAACCGCAGCGCCGGGTAGTCGGCACGTTCGGGCTCATAGTTCAGCGTCGGCAACAGCACGCCGTCGCGCAGGCTGATCAGCGACAGCACCGCCTCGATCGCACCGCTGCCGGCCAGGGAATGGCCGACGGCGGACTTGTTGGCGGTGTAGGTCACATGCTCCTGGGCCTCGCCGAACACGCGTTGCAGGGCCAGGGCCTCGCAACTGTCGTTGGCCTGGGTGGAGGTGCCGTGGGTGTTGACGTGCTGCACGGCGCTGCTCAGCAGGCCGGCGTCTTCGATTGCCGCTTCCATGCATTCCTCGTATTTGCTGCCGTCCCGGCTGCTGGAGGTCATCTTCTGGGCCTCGCACACATTGGCGTAGCCCAGCACCCGCCCCAGCACCGTGGCCTTGCGCCGCCGGGCATGCTCGGCGGATTCGAGCACCACCAGGGCCGCGCCCTCGCTGAGCACGAAACCGCTGCGGTCGGGCATGAACGGCCGACTCTGCTCGCTGGCCGGCAAGTCCGCCTGGCAGATCGCGCCGAGGCTGTTGAACATGTAATAGGGCAGCTCGTTGGCCATCAGCTCCACCGCGCCGCACAGCGCCAGGTCGATCTCGCCGCGCTCGATGGCCCGGAACGCGCTGCCGATGGCCATGGTGCCGGCGGCGCAGGCGTCGGAGTGGGTCGAGATGTGATCGCGGATGCCCAGCCGGTCGGCCAGGTCCTGAGTCTGCTGATCGACCCGCCGGGCAAACGCGGTGCCCGACGTCGCCGGACGCTCCAGCAGCCGGTCCAGGTCGACCTGGCCCGCCTCGTCCATGCAACGGGCGGCCCATTGCAGGTCATGGCTGTCGGCGCAGTACTTGTTGGCGCCCAGGAACAGCCCGCTGCGGCTGCGGGCGAAATCCGCCGGCGTCAGGCCCGCATGCTGCAGGGCCTGCCGGGCGACATAGTCGGCCAGCACGCTTTGCCGCGGATGCTGCGCGGCGTTGCCGCCGAAACCCGCCGTGATCCGCTGCCACTGCTCGTCATCGATGAACCCGGCCGCACTGTTGCGAAACCCCAGCGCCTTGAACCGTGGATGCTCGCGGACACAGGACCGCTTGCGGCGAATCCGCTCGAACAACGTGGCGGCGTCCAGCACCATCGGCGCCGCCAGGCCGTACCCGCTCACACAGACTTCTCGTGCCCGCATGGGAACTCCTAGACCGCTTCTTTGACGTGGGAAGCCACAAAGCGCTCGACCAGTTGGCGGGACACCTCATCGCCGTCGGCCGGCACCAGACGCGCGCTGCAAGCGCCGCACACCACTTGCTGACGCTCGTTCAGCACGGCTTGATGGGCATTGCAGTCCGGGCAGGCCTTGGGCAAATAGTTGAAGAGGTTGCGGCACTGCTGCGCCCAGTTGCGCACGGTGGTGGCGGCAAACACCTGGGCCGGTTGCATGCCGGCGTGGAGCTGATCCGGGGCATAGGCGCTCAGGCTTTGCTCCAGCAGGGCCTTGCCGCTTGCGGTGATGCGGCCGTTGGCCAGGAATTCGCCGGCGTCGCCGCACACGGCAACGGCGTGATCCAGCACGCTGGTCTTGGGCAGGGTGCAGCCGTACTGCCGACCCAGCTGGAAGCTCAGGTCGACGATGTCCAGAGAATCGGCGCCCAGGTCTTCGACGATGCTGCTGTGCTCGTCGATTTCATCGGCGCCCATCACCAACAGTTGCGCAAGGATTTCGCGGGTGCTGGCAATGACGTTTTCCAAGTCCAATGGATTGTTCATCTTTATCTCCGTATATGTCGTGATTACTTCATGGATTCCGTCCGCGAGAAGTAACTTTTCCCACAACAACTTCTCACGCGGCGGCAATCTAAACTCTGACCTTAAGGGGAGAGTCAACGGACTTTCCGAAGTTTTTCGACCACTCGGCACAGACGCACAAAAGAGCCTGCGCACCGCACTCGATTGGTGCGGAACGCCGGAGGGCTCGACACATTTAGTTAACAAACACGGTATACGGTATGGCGCCGGCGCTGCGCCGCCCGGTGCTGGGAACAGAACTACACATCAACTTAAACAAGAACTCCCCAGACGTATAAGGAAACAAAACCGGACAAGTAAATAAGTTATAACTTCAGAACTTTTGCTCCACATCAATGCGACCTTCGCGCAACACACCACCGCCGCCGGCGGAACAGGGCACAAGGCAAAACTGCGTTTATGGGCAACTGGATGTCGAGCGCAGACAACAGCGCAGGCACCACGCGCTATAGGGTGCGGATTCCTTTCGTCCATTGATTTGCCGGAGTCTCCATGACCGCGACCGCCCCCATCACCGTTCTGCGCGACACCCATCCCATGCCGGTTCTCGACGCCTGCAAATGGGAGAAGCTCGAAGGCGATCCGCACACCGTCAACCTCAACGCCTACACCAGCGAAGACGGCAGCAAGATCATGGGCACCTGGATCTGCACGCCGGGCAAATGGCGGGTGGACTACGTGAAATGGGAGTACTGCCACTTCCAGGAAGGCTACTGCATCATCACCCCGGACGGCATGGCGCCGATCCATCTGCGCGCCGGCGACATCTTCGTGGTCGAGCCGGGCATGAAGGGCACCTGGGAAGTGGTCGAGACCGTGCGCAAGTATTTCGTGTTCGCCTGACGCAAAAAAGCCGGGAAACCGCCCGACGCGGTTTCCCGGCAACACCTACTGCATTCTGACGGCCACTGCACCCTGTGCTTGTGGCTGTTGTGGCTGTTGTGGCTGTTGTGGCTGTTGTGGCTGTTGTGGCTGTTGTGGCGAGGGAGCTTGCTCCCTCGCCACAGAACTACAACAACCTGTGCCGGTTACTGCGGCTTGCGGTAGCTGTTGACGATCGCCGAGAAGTCCTTGCCGCCCTCCCCGCGCTGGCTCATCGCCTGGTACAGCTGCTGCGCCACTGCGCCGAGCACCACCGGCTGGTGCGCCTGACGCGCCGCTTCGGTGGCCAGGCCCAGGTCCTTGAGCATCAGCTCCGCACCGAACCCGCCGGTGTAGCCGCGCGAGGCCGGCGCCGTTTCGACGATGCCCGGCCACGGGTTGTACATCTCCGAGCTCCAGCAGCGCCCGGTGGAACTGTTGATGATGCCGGCCAGCACCGTGGTGTCGATGCCCAGCGCATCACCCAATGCCATGGCCTCGCTGACCCCGACCATGGAAATGGCGAGCAGCAGGTTGTTGCAGATCTTGGCGATCTGGCCGGTGCCGACCTCACCGCAATGCACGATGTTGCGGCCCATCTGCGCCAGCACCGGCTGCAGGGTGGCGAACAGCTCCGGGGTGGCGCCGACCATGAAGGTCAAGGTGCCGGCCGCCGCGCCGCCGGTGCCGCCGGAGACCGGCGCGTCCGCCATGGCCACGCCTTGTTTGGCGGCCGCCGCGGCCACGTCGCGGGCGGTCTGCGGATCGATGGTGCTGCAGTCCACCGCCGGCACGCCTTTGCCGATGCCGGCCAGCACACCGTCCTCGCCCAGCCAGACGCCGCGCACGTGCACGGCGGCCGGGAGCATGGTGATCACCAGTTCAGCGTCCCTGGCCGCGTCCTTCGCGGTCGGGCGGATGGTGCCGCCCAGTTGCTCCAGCTCCGCCAGCACGGTCTTGTTCAGGTCCACCAGGTTCAGCGAGTGGCCGGCCTTGATCAGGTTGCGCGCCATCGGCGCGCCCATGTTGCCCAGCCCGATAAATGCGATCTTCATGGCCGGTTCCTCAGCGCAGGTTGATGGTGGTGTTCGGGCCGTCGTTGACGCTGTCGTCGTCGAACCAGCGCGCGGTCACGGTCTTGGTCTGGGTGTAGAACTGCACCACTTGCTTGCCGTACGGGCCGAGGTCGCCGAGTTTCGAGCCGCGCGAACCGGTGAAGCTGAAGAACGGCACCGGCACCGGGATCGGGATGTTGATGCCGACCTGGCCGACGTCGATCTCCGCCTGGAACTTGCGCGCCGCCGCGCCGCTCTGGGTGAACAGGCCGGTGCCGTTGCCGAACGGGTTGGCGTTGACCAGCGCGATGGCCTGATCGAGGGTATCCACCTCCAGCACCACCAGCACCGGGCCGAAGATTTCCTGGGTGTAGATCTGCATGTCGGTGGTCACCCCGGAGAACAGGGTCGGGCCGACGAAGTTGCCGTTCTCGTAGCCCGGCACGCTGATGCCGCGGCCGTCCAGTTCGAGCTTGGCGCCTTCCTTGATGCCGCTTTCGATCAGGTCGAGGATCCGCGCCTTGGCCTTCTTCGAGATCACAGGTCCCACATCGGTGCCCGGCTCGCTGCCGGCGTTGACCTTGAGTTTCTGCGCCAGCGCCTTCAGGTCCGGCAGCCACTGCTTGGCCGCGCCCACCAGCACCACCACCGAGGTGGCCATGCAGCGTTGCCCGGCCGCGCCGAAACCGGCGCCGACCAGCGCATTGAGCGCTTGCTCGCGGTTGGCGTCCGGCAGCACCACGGCGTGGTTCTTGGCGCCCATCATCGATTGCACGCGCTTGCCGTGCTTGCCGGCCAGGTCATAGACGTGGGTACCCACGGCGGTGGAACCAACGAACGAGACCGCCTTGATGTCCTTGTGGGTGCACAGGCCATCCACCACGTCCTTGCCGCCGTGCACCACGTTGAGCACGCCGGCCGGGATGCCGGCCTCGATGGCCAGTTCCACCAGCAGCATCGTGGACAGCGGATCCTGCTCGGACGGCTTGAGCACGAAGGTGTTGCCGCAGGCGATGGCCATCGGGAACATCCACAGCGGAATCATCGCCGGGAAGTTGAACGGGGTGATGCCTGCGCAGACGCCGATCGGCTGGCGCAGGGTGTAGGTGTCGACGCCGCCGGCGACGTTCTCGGCGAACTCGCCCATTTGCAGGCTGCCGATGGAGCAGGCGTGCTCGACCACTTCCAGTCCCCGGAAAATGTCGCCCTCGGCGTCGGCGATGGTCTTGCCCTGCTCGGCGCTCAGCACCACGGCGATGCGCTTGGAGTGCTCGCGGATCAGGGCCTGCAGCTTGAGCATGATGCGCATGCGTGCGCCGATCGGGGTCAGTTTCCAGGTCTGGAAGGCGCGCTGGGCGGCGCTGACCGCGGCATCGACCTCGGCGGCGGTGGCGAACGGCACCCGGGCCAGGACTTGCTGGGTCGCCGGGTTGACGATGTCGTGCCACTCGGTGGTCTGCGATTCGACCCATTCGCCGTCGATCAGCAGCTTGACCTTCTGGACGGTGGTGTCGTTGGGCGTGAGCGATGCGTTCATGCTGGTCTCCAGAACTTGTTTTTATCTTGGGAGCCAAGGCGAAAGGTGCGCCTTGGAAGGAGGCGTGTGCCGCACATTGGTTGTCGGACCGTTTTTGGAGTATAGATGTGCAAACTTCTAATAAGAACGCACATATAAGCCCGTCCATCATGCAAAAAAACATCACCTCCCTAGGCTCGCTGAACTGGGACGACCTCAAGTTCTTTCTCGAAGTCGCCCGCACCCGCAAGGCCAGCACGGCGGCCAAACGCCTGGCGGTGGACTACACCACCGTGTCGCGGCGCATCGGTTCGCTGGAGGCGGCGCTGGGCACCTTGCTGTTCGAGAAGTCGCGCACCAACGGCTTCGTGCTGACCGCCGAAGGCCTGCGCCTGCTCAGTTACGCCGAGTCGATCGAGAGCACGCTGCACATGGCCTGCGAGCAGGTGTCAGGCTCCGGCGTGGCGCTGTCCGGCCATGTGCGCATGGGCTGCACCGAAGGCTTCGGCAGCTTTTTCATCACCCCGCAGCTGAGCCGTTTCGTCGACGCCTATCCGGCGATCTCGGTGGACATCCTGCCGCTGCCGCACTTCATCAGCCTGTCCAAGCGCGAAGCGGACATCGTCATCGCCCTGGAGCGCCCGGAGCACGGGCCTTACGTGTGCTGCAAACTCTGCGACTACCGCCTGCAGCTGTACGCGACCCAGGAATACCTCGACCAGCACCCGCCGATCCGCCGCCCCGCCGACCTGAACCAGCATCAGTTCATCAGCTATGTGGACGACCTGGCGTTCAGCTCCGAGCTGCTTTACCTGGCCAACGTGCTGCCCGGCGCCAACGCGCACCTGCGCAGCACCAGCGTGATCGCCCAGTTCGTGGCGGCGCAGCAAGGGCGGTCGCTGGCGATCCTGCCGTGCTTCCTCGCCGCCCAGGATCCGCGCCTGCTGCCGGTGCTGCCGGAGGAAATCGACATCACCCGGCAGTTCTGGATGTACTGCCGGGAGGATCTGCGCAAATTGAAGCGGATCACCCTGTTGTGGGATTACATCCGCGAAGTGACGGAGCGCAACCAGGCGCTGTTGATGGGGGAAAGCCGCGAGATGCGCTTCGCCGATTAGTCGGCGCTGACCACGATCGACACCCGGCGGTTTTCGTTGCGTCCGGTCGCGGTGGCGTTGGAGGCCACAGGCTCGCTGCTGCCCAACCCGCGCAACTGGATGTTTTCCTCTTTCATGCCGACGGTTTTCAGGACCTTGCTGACGCTTTTGGCGCGGCGCAGGGACAGCTGCTGGTTGTAGCCTTCCTTGCCCGAGGCGTCGGTGTGGCCGTCCACCCGCACCCGCTCGATGCCGACGCCGGTCAGGGCCTTGCCGATGCGCTCGACGATCTCGGTGCTTTGCCCGTTCAGGCTGTCGTCATCGCTGCCGAACAGCACCTTGCCCGACAGGCCGAACTCCCAGCCGTCGTCGGTCAGCTCGAAGCCTTGCTGCTTGAGCACGGCGATCTGCTCCGGGGTCAGGCCTTTGGGCGGGACGGACTGGCAACCGGTCAGGGCCAGGACGGCCATCAGCAGCAGGCTGGAAAACAATCGCAGGGGTAGTGAGAACACGGGATTCAGCTCCTGGTTTGAACATTGACGACCGGATCCTCCGACCCGGCGGTGAACTGGGCGCCGCGGGACAGGCGCTTGGCCTGGTACATCGCCCCGTCGGCGGCATTGAGCAGCGCGCCGGGGGTGGCGCCATGATCGGGGTAGACCGCGATGCCGATGCTGAGCGAAGTCACGACGCTGGTGTCGTCCGGCAATGCGATGGGCATGTCCATGCTGGCGAGGATCTTGTCGGCGATGCGTTCGGCATCTTCGGTCTTGTGCAGGGGCGTGAGCAGGACGGCGAATTCGTCGCCGCCCAGGCGCGCCACCAGATCCTCTTCGCGCAACTGCGCCCGCACCCGGTTGGCCACCGCCACCAGCACCGCATCGCCGGCCGCGTGGCCGAAGTTGTCGTTGATGCTCTTGAACCGGTCGCTGTCGAGAAACAGCACCGCCACCCGCTCGTGGAGCTTGTTGGCGTTGCGCAGGGCGCGGATCAGGCGGCCTTCGAAAAAGGCGCGGTTGGGCAATCCGGTGAGGCTGTCGTGGCTGGCCTGGTGGGCGAGGGTTTCGTTCTCGCTCTGCAGGTGCGTCTGCCACGACTCCAGCTCATCGAGCAGGGCATTGAAGTCGTTGCCCAGGTTGTCGAGCTCGGCGATCCGCGCCGGCGGCACGCGCCGGTCCAGCGCCCGCTCGCTGCGGGCGGCGTGGGCGACGGCGGCGAGGCTGTGCAGCGGGCCGATGATCCCGCGCAACTGACGGCGGGCCAGGTAGAGCGCGACCCAGGCGCTGATCGCGGTGCACAGGATGATGCCCGCCAGGCCGCTGAGCAGGAAGCGCATCAGGTTGCCGCCGTGGCCGGTGAGCAGAATGCGGCCGATCTCGCGGTTCTGATGCAGGATCGGCAGATCGATGGGCTTTTCCAGGATGGTGCGGGCGAGCTGCATTTCCAGCTCGGAGATCAAGCCGTTTTCCGGGCGCTGCCAACGGGCGAGCAACTGGCCTTCCTCGTCGATCACCTGGGCGTCCGCCACCTCTTCGGTCGAGGCGATCAGCGCCAGCGCCTCGGTGGCGGCCGCCTTGTCGTCGAACACCACGGCGGCTTCCACGGTGTAGCTGATCGAGCGGGCGATCAGGTGCAGGTTGTGGTCGGCGTAGACCCGCAGCGCCAACACACCCAACAGGGTCAGGGAAACGCTGGCCATCGCCACCGCGACCAGTGCGACGATCAGGTGACCGCGGCCGATCACCGCGCCGAGGGCCGGACGCCCCATGGATCGTTTGCGCTTCATGGCACCGCCGACTTGCGGCGCGACAACTGCAGCACGCTCGGATGGATGCGCACGCCGCTGCGGGCCACGGAATCGAGGTTGACCTCGAAGGACACCTGCTCGTCGCCGACCCGCAGGCAGAACAGACTGCCGACCGTGCACTGGTCTCCGCCCTCGCTGATGCTCAGCACCGGATGGCCGGTCAAGGACGTGAACAGGCGACTGCGTTCCTCTGCCGTGAGCTTGCCGATGTACACCGCATCGCACTCACCGGCGATGGCCGGGCTGTCGGCCAGCAGCCGGCGCACGACCACCGGACGTCCCGTGGCCTGCGTGGTGCCTTTGACCAAGTCATCGGTGTATTCGGTGGGGCCGACGATGCACAGACGCAACTGCGCCGGCTCGACCGGCCAGCGGGC
The DNA here is from genome assembly GCF_044749305.1 of Pseudomonas sp. NPDC089534. Taxonomy (NCBI): domain Bacteria; kingdom Pseudomonadati; phylum Pseudomonadota; class Gammaproteobacteria; order Pseudomonadales; family Pseudomonadaceae; genus Pseudomonas; species Pseudomonas sp. NPDC089534. The sequence goes on from NZ_JBIVHR010000029.1 coordinate 53,181, forward strand.
GTAACTGAGGATGCCCAGGACAACTTGGGTGACCGACTTGGCCCGTTGCTCGGCCATGCCCGCCGGTGTCTGAGGTTGGGCGACCGCCATGCCCGTCAGCAAACAGAGCAGGCCCACAAGCAACGCTTGCTTGCAGCCAACCACGCGCTCTGTCGCCCAGACAGCCAGCTTCATGCAGGGATTCTCTTGGATCGTCACAAAATGATGCCGCAACGATAGCACAGCGCAGGTACACCAGCGAGACGCCAGTCCCTGACCGGTCGGTCAGTTCGCGCAGCCAAAAGCCTGTGCCTTCACGCGCTGTGCCCGATCCCCTCCTCCAGTTCCAGCATCAGTCCGCTCAGTCGCTTGACCTTGCGCTGCACCGCTTCCTCGAATACGCCCTTGCGCGGCTCGATCAAAGTGAACCAGTGCTTGGCCCGGGTGATGCCGGTGTAGATCAACTCCTTGGTCAGCACCGGATTCAAGGCATCCGGCAGGATCAAGGCCGTGTGGGCGAACTCCGAGCCTTGAGACTTGTGCACGGTCATCGCGTACACGGTCTCGACATCGTTGAGCCGGCTCGGCAACACGAAACGCACCCCGCCACGCCCGTCATTGCGCGGGAACGCCACCCGCAGCACCGGCTTGCCCGCATCAGCGCCCTCGTGCCCAGGCAACGAGAGAGCGATGCCGATGTCACCGTTCATCAGGCCCAGTCCGTAATCGTTGCGGGTCATCAGCACCGGCCGTCCCTCGTACCACTGCTGGTCGCCTGCGATCAGGCGTGCCTTGAGCAAGGCTTCGGTAATGCGCTGGTTAAGGCCTTCGACGCCCCATGGTCCCTTGCGCACGGCGCACAACAGCTGAAAGGTGTCGAACGCCTCCAGGACTTCGCGCGCCCAACCGGTCCACTCCGGCTGCTCCAACGGCGTACCCGCTGCCGGACGCCGGTTGCGCAGTACGTTCAGGTAGTGCCGATAACCCTGAGGCCCCTCTCCCTGTCCGTCGAGCACCAGGCGTTCCAACTTATGGTCACGCTCGTCCTTGAGCTGCAATGTGAACACATCGCCATGGCTTGCGGCATTGAGCACCCGACGCGCCTCTTCCGGCGCCTGCAGGTTGACGCACCGTGCGAGCTGGCCGATGCCGCTGGCTTCGCCGAAGCGCCGCGAGTGCCGCAGCATCACCACTTGCTGGGCCAGCGGATGCATCCCTTCGCCGTCCTCCTGCAAACCGCTGTCCTGCAGGGACTCCCCGCTGACCGACTCCAGCCAGCGCCGGGTCTCGGGGCTGTACCAGCCGTTCTCGGCATCGCGGCAGAGATCCCCCAGCACCGCGCCGGCCTCCACGGAAGCCAGTTGGTCCTTGTCGCCGAGCAGCACCAGCCGGGCATGGGGCGGCAAGGCATCGAGCAGGTTGGCCATCATCTCAAGGTCGATCATCGACGCCTCGTCGACCACCAGCACATCCAGCGGCAAACGGTTGCCCGCATGGTGGCGGAAATGCCGGGTGCCGGGCCGGCTGCCGAGCAAACGGTGAACCGTGGTCACCTCCGTAGGGATCTTCTCCCGCACCGCCTCGGGAACCTTCAGCGACTGCACCTGCTGGCTGATGGACTCGGTCAGCCGCGCCGCCGCTTTCCCGGTGGGCGCCGCCAGCCGGATACGCAACGGCTGACCGGCCTCAACCGCCGGCGCCTGAAGCAACGCCAGCAAGCGCACGACCGTCGTGGTCTTGCCCGTGCCCGGTCCGCCGGTGACGATGCTGAAGCCTCCCCGGGTCGCCAGGGCGCATGCCAGTTTCTGCCAGTCGATGACGGCCGAGCCCTTGGCCGCGCCGAACAGTTCTTCCAGACGCAGCGGCAGATCCTGCGGAACCGGTTCGGGCTGCGCGAGACGCTGACGCAGCGCTGCGTCGATGCGCCGCTCGTAGGCCCAGTAACGTCGCAGGTACAGGCGCTTGCCCGACAGCACCAACGGACGCTGCAACGCCGACACGCCGGTGTCGGCCGCCAACGCCACCACCGGACTGCCGGCCAGCACCTTGCACCAATGGCTGCCTTCCAGCGTGGCGAGCAATTGCGACGGCAGCAGCCGGGCGCCTGCCTGCACATCGCCTTCCGGCGGCAGCGACAGGGCAAAATCAGGTGACTTGAGGGTTTCGAACAGATCCAGGCACACATGGCCGTGACCGAGCTGGTGGCTGGTGAGCGCCGCGGCGAGCAGCACCAGCGGATCGCCGTCGGGGGCCAGTTCGTGAAGGAACGCCACGAATGCCTTGTCCAGCGCCCGCAGCCAGCCCCGTTCGACCCAGCGGGTGAGCAGGATCAGCAAATCGTCGGCACAGGTCAAAGGCGAGAGATCGGCCAGGCTGTCGTCGGCCAATGGCGTCGGCAGCAGATCAGCGAACGAGCGGCTCACAGCAATACCCCCTGTTCCCAGGCGGGTTCGTTCCTGGGTTCCGGTTTGCCCTGGAACATCCGGTCGAGGCGCTCGATCAGCTCCCGTGGCGGACGCGTGAAATACACGCCTCGGCTGCTCGCCCGGCTGCCGCGCAGGTACAGGTACAACGCTCCGCCGACATGCCGGTCGTAATCGTAGTCGGCCAACCGGGCCTTGAGCTGCCGGTGCAACGCCAGCAGGTAGAGCACGTATTGCAGGTCGTAGCGGTTTTCGAGCATCGACTGTTCCATGGCCTGTTCGGTATAGGCGGTGTCGTCGGCACCGAGCCAGTTGGATTTGTAGTCCGCCACGTAATAGCGGCCACCGTGTTCGAAGGTCAGGTCGATGAAGCCCTTGAACATGCCGTTGAGCTGCACCGGTTCGGCGGCGACCCGCGCCACGCCGCGATGCGTGAACTGGCGCACCAGGTCGTCCAGTTTCACCACATCGACCTTGTGGCTGGCAAACCAGAACTCCATTTCCACGCGGTACTGCTGCAACCTTTCGAGAATCACCGGCGGCTGTTCGCCAACGGGCAAAGGTGACTTGAGCAATTGCTGCAGCCAATCGCGCAAGGGAGAGATCCAGGACTCCCAGCCACGTCGATTGCAACGCCGCGCGATCGCATCCGTCAGCGCCTCGGCAGACACGGCGAACCCTTCCTCTCCGGCCCACTCCAGAAGACCGTGCAGGAAGGTTCCCGGGTTGGGGCCGCGGGGAAAGCGGTGGATATCGGCGCCCCCGACGACAGCCTCCCTTGGTGCATCGGGATCGAGGCGTTCATCATCGAACAATTTCTGCGCTTGCGGGCTCTCCGGCGCCTCTTCGAGTCCATCGCTCAGCACATCACTGATGCGCAAGGCACTGTAGGACGCGATCCACCAGTTCTCGCTCGCCGTGCGGGCGGGCAGCAGCGCAGGACGCAGCGTCGCATGGTTGCCTGGAGGCAGATACGGCTCGTCGGTCGCCAGCGGCATCGCTTCGAGACCGAGCGCGGAACTGCCTTGGCGCAGCCCCTCCAGCCAAGAGGCCAACCCGCCGGACTCGGCCAACGGCGCACCGCCGCCCAACAGGTAACCCAATGCGCAAAGGTGCAGCACCGAACTGCTGTTGCTGCCACGCTTGAGATCCGCCACCCCCAGCCAGCACGCATGCTGCGCCCGGGTCAGCGCAACGTAGAGCAGGCGCAGATCCTCCGCCAGACGCTCGTCGTCCGCCAGGGCGACCAGTTCCGCCGTGGGCTTGAGACTGACCTGAGCCTCGCCCTCCGCGTCGTGGTAATGCAGCGGCAGACGACTGCCGTCCACCGGCTTCGCCGAACAGATGAACGGCAGGAACACCAGCGGATACTCAAGCCCCTTGGACTTGTGGATGGTCACGACCTTGACCAGCTGCTCATCGCTTTCCAGGCGCAGGATCTGTTCCTCACCCGCCTGCCCGGACAGCACCAGATGTTCGGCCAGATGCCGGATCAGCGCCTGTTCGCCGTCCAGTTCAGCCGCCGCCTGCTGCAACAGCTCCGACAGGTGCAGCAGGTTGGTCAGCACACGTTCCCCGTCACTGCGCGCCATCAATGTCTGCGGCAGGTGAAAGTCGTGCAGCAGACGCCGCAACATGGGCAGCACGCCTTGCCTGCGCCAGAGTTCGCGGTACCCGCGGAACTGCATGACCCGGTTTTCCCAGACCCGCTCGTCCCGGTTGAGGCGCTCCAGTTCCACCAATGGCAGGTTCAGCGTAATGCAGGCCAGGGCCGCCTTGAGCGAGCGTTCGACATCCGGCTCGGCGCAGGCCTTGAGCCAACTGAGCAGGTCGCGGGCCTCCTGCGCGGCAAAGACCGAGTCCTTGTCCGACAGGTAAACGCTGCGCACGCCCCGTTTAGCCAGTTCATCGCGTACCGCCTTGGCCTCCTTGCCGTCGCGGACCAGTATCGCGATGTCCACCGGACGCAGTCCCCTGAAAGCCTTGCCGTCTTGCACGAACCCCGCCCGCCCGGTCTGCCCGCCATTGAGCAGAGAGGCGATCTCGCTGGCGCAGGCCGCCGCGAACTGCTGACGATACACCGCACCGGACAGAGGCTGAGCGGAGGACAACTGCCAGAGGTTGAGCGCCGCGACGTCTTGCCCGGCCACCAGCAGCCGTTCCTTCCGGCCCTGGGCATTCACGGGCTGGAACGGCACCGGGTTATCGCCATCACTCTCCCGGAACAGAAACGCGCCTCGCCCCTGTTCACGGGATTCGGCACGCTCGAACACATGGTTCACCGCATCGACCATGCCTTGGCTGGAACGGAAGTTGGTGTCCAGTGTGTGCAGCCGGCCCGCCGTGGCTTGCCGGGCACGGAGATAGGTGTAGATGTCAGCGCCGCGGAAGGCGTAGATCGCCTGTTTCGGATCGCCGATCATGAACAGCCCGGTCTCGGGATCGCTGTCTGCGATGCGATAGATGCTGTCGAAGATCCGGTACTGCACCGGGTCGGTGTCCTGGAACTCATCGATCAGGGCGACCGGAAACTGCTCGCGGATCAGCGTGGCGAGGCGCTCGCCCCCTTCGGAGCGCAATGCCCCGTCCAGGCGCAGCAACATGTCGTCGAAGCCCATCTCGGCGCGGCGGCGCTTCTCGTCCTCAAAGCGCGCACCGACCCATCCGGCAGCGTGCACAAGCACGGCAGCGTCTGGCGTCGGCAATGCATCGAGGCTCGACTTGAGCGTCAGCATCGCGTCCAACCCCGGATGGTGCGGCGGTTCACCCTTCCAGGCCTCGGCCATGCCGTCGGGCGTGAGACGGGTGAACCCGGTGCCGATGTCCAGTTGCTCGAGCGCCTCGTCTTCGGCCCATGCCTTGAGCTTCTCGAACCAGGGCTCAAAGTAGCGGGCCTGCATCTTGCGGCCATCGACCGCCTTGCCTGCGACGCCTTCATGGCAAATCGCGAGCAGCTCGTCCGACCAACGCCGCCAAGGCATCTTCAGCTCAAGCATCGCGGCACGGCGCTCATGCAGGCATTGCTCGATCAGTTCGGCCGGCGCCCTGCCGTCGTCGCTCTCGCGGGCGCTGGAAAACAGGCCCCGTATCCGCGGCAGCAAGGCCGCAGGCCCGCCCCAATTGTTACGCACCCAGTTCAGGGCATCGCCTTGCATCGGGTAGCAGAACAGACGCCAATAATCGCGCAGCACTTCGGCGAGCAGGTCGCTGTGGTCGGTCTCCAGCGTCTGGGTGAACAGACTGCCGCTGTCGAACGCATGCTCACGCAACATGCGCTGACACCATCCGTGAATGGTCGAAACGGCGGCCTCATCCATCCATTGCGCAGCGACGTCCAGACGACTCGCGCAACCGGGCCACCGCTGCGGATCGAACTGTTCGCGCAAGGCCTCGATCAAGGCATCCGGCGCCGGCGTTTCGTCGCGGAAGAAACGTGCCGCTTCAGCCAGCCGCGTGCGGATCCGTTCGCGCAACTCCTTGGTGGCGGCATCGGTGAAGGTCACCACGAGAATCTGCGGCGGCAGCAACTCACGCCCGAAGCCTGCCTCCTCGCCACCGTGTCCGAGGATCAGCCGCAGGTAGAGCGCAGAGATGGTGAAGGTCTTACCGGTGCCGGCACTGGCCTCGATCAGTTGGCTGCCGCGCAGCGGAAACGTCAGCGCCAGAGGTGTCTTGGCTGTCATGGGCGGCTCCCCTCAGCGGTCAGCGATCGCCACCCGGCCTCAAGCAATGGGCGATACAGGGCATCGCACCAATCGGGAAAGGTCTCGTCCGCCGCCAATGCATCGAAGTCCGCGAACTGCCGGGCGAGGGCCGGGCTTTCGCTCCGTTCGCCCTCGCTGGTCAGGCCATCTCCTTCGTAGGCCTTTCTGGCGGCGGCTTCGGCCTTGAGCGGGTCGGTCTGGGACAGCCACGCAAAAGCGGTCTTCACCGCGACAGGCAGCGGCTGGCGCATGCCGGCCTGCCAGGCAAGCAGCAGATCCTCCAGAATGCCTCGGGCCCGATCCGATGCCATGGGATCGAGCAACAACGAGTCATCACTGGCCACCAGGGCGGTCGTCAAGGAAAGTCCGTTGGCACAGGCCACCACATGGTTGACCCATGTCTTGGTCAGGCGATGCCATTTGCGGCTTTTGATCGAGCCGATGCCGTTGGGGATCGTCGTGACGGACAGGACGCCACCGTCCGCTCGCTGATGCAACCCGCCAAGCCATCCCTCCAGCCGCAGCTCCTGCCATTCGAGACTGACCGGAATGGCTCCCGTCAGCGGCGTGGGCCACAAGGCCAGCAACTGTTGATAGCGCTGCAGCAGATCCGGCAACGGTTCGATCAGCTCCCGTTGCAGGCATTCGCCGAAACCGGCCATTGGCAACAGCCCGCTGTTCTGCAACCGGCGGGCCTGGGTTTCCAACGCCCTTTCGGCCTCGTCCGGCTGCCTCAATGCAGCCTCAAGCAGGCTGTCGCTGAGGGTATAACGCTGCAAGGCATCGAGCACGAAAGGCTCTTCGTCCGCCAGCGGCGCCTGGGCGGACTCGAAATGAACCTTGACCCTCTGGGTGAAGAAATGCCGAACCGGATTGCGCAGGAAATCCTGCAGCAGCGCCAGGCTCAGCGGCTCCTCCGGCACATGGGGATCAAGCAGCTGCGTGGCCGAACCGGGCTCCTGGCACTGGTGCAGCACCCGCCATTCGCTGGCGTAGCTGAACAACCCTTCTCCCTCATGAAAATAGCGTGAACTGAACGGCTGCAGCGGGTGTTCCTCGGTCAGGGCGTGCACCAGGCTTTCACTGTCCACATTCAACCGCCAACCGCTGGCGAGGTGATCGCGCAACTGCCCGATCAGCACCGAGGGTGGCCGCTCGCTGTTATCCCGGATGCTGCGTCCGACCCAACTGACATAGAGCTGATGGCGGGCGGACAGCAGGGCCTCAAGCAAGAGATAGCGGTCGTCCTCCCGTCGCGAACGGTCTCCGGGCCGGTAGTCGCTGCCCATGAGGTCGAAGTCCAGCGGGGGCTGTGCCCGCGGGTAATCGCCATCGTTCATGCCCAACAGGCAAACGAGCTTGAAAGGAATGGCGCGCATCGGCATCAGCGTGCAGAAGTTCACCGCACCGGCAAGAAACCGCTGGGACAAACGGCCCTGATCCAGACCGGCCAACCAGGCCTCCCGCACGACGGTCAGCGGCAGCTCATCCTGCAATCGCACGGCGTCGCAAGTTTCCAGCCAAGCTTCCCGCAGCTCCTCGAGCTGGCTGATCAAATACTCGTCGTGTTCATCACCGGCCTTGAAGAACACCTGCATCAATCCCTGCAACCGACGCCCCCATTCCTGAGGTCTCGCAGGTTGCATGAGCTCTTCATGGGCAAGCTCCAACGCATCCAGCAGGGCGACCAGGGGCCCGATCAAAGCGGCGTCCAGGCCCCCGATTTCATCGTAAGGCTCGATCTGTTCATAGGCATTGGCGCTGCCGACCGCATACCCGAGCAGCATCCGCCGCAAGCCGAAGCTCCAGCTGTTTTGCTCGAGCTCGTCCGGCAGTCCAAGCCCGGCCCGTTGTTCGGCGTTCAACCCCCAGCGCACACCGGCACCTTCGATCCAGCGGTGCAGGGTCGGCAGATCACGTTCCTGCACACCGAAACGCAAGCGCAGGGCGGGCACATCCAGCAGATCAAGGATTTCGCTCACCGGGAATCGGCTGTCCGGCAGCTTGAGCAAGTGCTCGACCGCGATCAGCAACGGCTCACGTCCGCGCTGCCCCTGATCGGTCAATGTGAACGGGATGAAACGTGGATCGCGACGGTCTAGCTGCCCGAACACCGCCCGGATGTGGGGGGCGTAGCTGTCGATGTCCGGCACCATCACGATCACATCCCGGGGACGCAAGCCGGGGTCGGCGCTGAAACGGGCCAGCAACTGGTCGTGGAGAATCTCCACTTCACGCTGGGCACTGTGGGCGACATGAAAACGGATGGATCCGTCCAGGCTCGGATCCACGCAAGGCCAGCGCTCGCGCGTCTCGTTGAGGGGACGCAACTCGAGGATGTCGTCCTGCAGTTGATTGAGCAGCGTTAGGGGTTGCGTCTCGCTGAACAGATCGATACGCCCGTCACGGAACGCCGCCCGGTAACTGTCGGGCTCGTCATAGCTGTCGAGCAGGTTGATGTAATCGCGCCCTTGCTTGCCCCAGGCGGCGAGCAACGGATGGGCATGCTGATGCAGGGCGTCCGGGTCGAGCGCCGCAGGCATGCCGCTCTTGCGTGACTGGCGTTTGTATTGATGCCGCAGCAGATCCTTGTCGGCAACGATGTCGGCCCAATGGTGGCGACACGGGTTATGGACGCACAGCAACACTTGGCTGAAACGGGCCAGCCCCGCGAGCGCCTCCAGCACTTGGGCAGGCAATGAAGAAATCCCGAATACGATGACTCGGGCGGGGATTCCAAATGGGGCGCTCCCCAACTGATTGATGCGTTCGATGAACCGTTGGTGAACACCGGCGCGGCTCTGGGCCATGCCTTGTTCCCCCACGTCGTCGAGCAACGCGCGCCACAGTTCGGCTTGCCAGCAACTGGCGGCGGCCAGCGGTCTGACCTCGCCCCTGACGCTGCGGAGTTGATGGCGCCCCTCGGCCCAATCCTCGAGCCAGTCTGCCCGGTACACCTGGTACTGGTCGAAAAGATCCGCAAGCCGTTCGCAAAGCTGATACCGCTTGCGCAGGTCCGTGTCGCGGGTGAGGAATCGTTGAAGCGGCTCGAAATGTGGCCGCTCGATGACCTGCGGCAACAGACGCATCAGCCGCCAGGTCAGCGGGGCCTTGTCCAGCAAGGACTTTGCCGGGATCTCGTCCCGCCCCAAAACCGTTCGGTAAAGCTGCCACATGAAACTGCCCGGCAACTGCACGTCGATGGCGGCAGCAATACCGCAACCACCCGAATCGTCTCCGTCAGGATCCTCGGCCAGTGCCAGCTTCAACCATTGCGCAATGCCGTTGCTTTGTACCAAGGCAATCTCATTATCCAGAGGCGCCAGCGGATAACGACGCATGATGCTCACCACCAAGCTGCGCAGCTCGTCCAGACTGTTGCTCTGAACGACCATGAATGCTGGGTTGAGGGACTGGGCGTCCGGCATGAAGGATTCCTTGGAGAAGTACAAAGCCAGGGCAGAACCTTAGCACTGTCGACAAGTTGTGACAGCCGGACGCAGGCCAACTGTGCTGTACGAACTTTCCTGCGGGCAAAACAAAACCCCAACCGCTTTCGCAGTTGGGGTTTCGG
>NZ_JBIVHR010000030.1:0-83 GCF_044749305.1 Pseudomonas sp. NPDC089534
ACCAACCGAACTTGAGGCTGCAGGGTTCCCTTGCAACATAGAATCTCCCACAGGGATTTGTGGTGTGCAGGGATTCTGCGGGT
>NZ_JBIVHR010000030.1:182-39995 GCF_044749305.1 Pseudomonas sp. NPDC089534
TAGCCACGATCTATGCTGGGAGCCAGCCATCTGGCGATTGCGGTGGGGCAGCCACCACCGTTGTCGGCAGTGCCGGCCTCATCGCTTGCAGGCAAGCTCCCACAGGGATTTGTGGTGTGCAGGGATTCTGCGGGTAGCCACGATCTATGCTGGGAGCCAGCCATCTGGCGATTGCGGTGGGGCAGCCACCGCTGTTGTCAGCTGTGCCGGCCTCATCGCTTGCAGGCAAGCTCCCACAGGATTTTTTGGTGTGCAGGGATTGTGTGGGCACCCGGGATTGAATGTGGGAGCCAGCCTGCTGGCGATTGGGTTTCAGCCTTTGCGCTGCAGCCACTCGATCATCCCCACTCCCGCCGTCCGCCCGCTGGCGAAACACGCCGTCAGCAGATACCCCCCGGTCGGCGCTTCCCAGTCGAGCATTTCGCCGGCGCAGAACACCCCCGGCAACGCCTTGAGCATCAGCCGTTCATCCATGGCCTCGAACGTCACGCCGCCGGCGCTGCTGATCGCTTCGTCCAACGGGCGCGCCTTCACCAGCGTCAGCGGCAGGGCCTTGATTGCCCCGGCCAGCCGCGCCGGGTCGGCGAAGGTGGGGGCGTCGGTCAGTTCCCGCAGCAGCGCCGCTTTCACTCCGTCGATCCCGAGCTGGCCGTGCAGGTGCTTGGCCATCGAGCGCGAGCCACGGGGTTTGCTCAAGGCGGCCTGAATCTTATCCACAGGCCGGCCCGGCAGCAGGTCGATGTGCACAACCGCCGAGCCGTCGCGGTTGATGGCTTCGCGGATCGGCGCCGACAGCGCGTAGACCAGGCTGCCTTCGATGCCGGTGGCGGTGATGACGCATTCGCCCAGGCGCGGGGTGTCGTCGTTCAGGCCGATGCCGATGTTCTTCAGCGGCGCGCCGGCGAATTTGCTGACCATCAGATCGCTCCACGCCGACACCTCGAAGCCGCAATTGCTCGGTTGCAACGGCGCCAGTCCTACGCCGCGTGGTGCCAACGCCTGCATCCAGGCCCCGTCCGAGCCCAGGCGCGACCAACTGCCGCCGCCGAGGGCGAGCAGGGTGGCGTCGGGGGTGAGGGTCTTTTCGCCGTCGGGGCTGTCGAGGCGCAAGGCGCCGCCGGCGTCCCAGCCGATCCAGCGGTGGCGGGTGTGGATAACCACGCCACCGTCGCGCAGGCGCTTGAGCCAGGCGCGCAGCAGCGGTGCGGCTTTCATGTCGGTGGGGAACACCCGGCCGGAACTGCCGATGAAGGTGTCGATGCCCAGCCCGTGGATCCAGCGGCACAGCGCGTCGGCGTCGAAGGCCCGCAGCAGCGGGGCGATCTGCGGGGCGCGTTCGGCGTAGCGGGAGAGGAACGCCGGGTACGCTTCGGAATGGGTGATGTTCATGCCGCCGACCCCGGCCAGCAGGAACTTGCGGCCCACCGAGGGCATGCCGTCGTACAGGTCGACGCGCACTCCGGCCTGGCTCAGCACCTCGGCGGCCATCAGGCCGGCGGGGCCGCCGCCGATGATGGCGACGTGGTAAGGGGCGGTGGAGGCGGGCTGGGTCATGGCGTGCGCTGCGGTCTGGCGGGATGAGGCGCGCATTCTACCAGCCGCGAACCCTGTAGGAGCGAGCCTGCTTGCGATGGGGGCGGCACATCCGGCATCGATGGGTCAGACAGGCCGCTATCGCCAGCAGGCTGGCTCCCACCGTTTTTGTTTTTTGCAATTCAACAAGGGTTCCGCCGGGCAGGGTCAGGCGCTGGTCAAAAAATAGCCATCGCGCTGCAGGCCAGGGTCAGCGGGGGCTGTAGTCCCTTTCGCGCAGGTTATCCACAGGCCGTTCCACAGCGATTGTGGGTAACGCAGCACAACTCAATGACAACCCGATGACTGCCAGACCCGCTGCGCGCTGTGGTGCAGGATGCCGTGGCGGCGGGCGAGGGCCTGGCGGTCCTTGCTGTAGCCGCCGCCGATGACGCCGACCACCGGGATGTCGCGGCCCAGGCAATGGCGCATCACGCTTTCGTCGCGGGCGGCCACGCCGGCGTCGGTCAGTTGCAGGTAGCCGAGGGCGTCGTCCTTGTGCACGTCGACGCCGGCGTCGTACAGCACCAGGTCCGGCTGGTACAGCGGCAGCAGGTAGTTGAGGGCATCGTCGACGACCCGCAGGTAATCGGCGTCGCCCATGCCGTTGGGCAGCGGGATGTCCCAGTCGCTTTCGGCCTTGCGTGCGGGAAAGTTCTTCTCGCAATGCAGGGAAACGGTGATCGCCTCCGGGGTGTCGTGCAGGATCCGGGCGGTGCCGTCACCCTGGTGCACGTCGCAGTCGAAGATCAGCACCCGGTTCACCCGGCCGCTCTGCAGCAGGTAGTGGCTGATGATCGCCAGGTCGTTGAAGATGCAGAACCCGGCGGGGTAGTCGTAGTGGGCATGGTGGGTGCCGCCGGCCAGGTGGCAGGCCAGGCCATGCTCCAGCGCCTTTTCCGCCGCCAGGATCGAACCGCCGACCGCCCGCACCGTGCGCCGGGCCAGCGCTTCGTTCCACGGCAGGCCGAGGCGGCGCTGGTCTTCGCGGGACAGCTCGCCGCTCATGTAGCGCTCGATGTAGGCGCGGTCATGGGCCAGGGCGAGGATGTCCGGCGGGCACAATTGCGGGCGCAGCAGGTCTTCGTCGCGGGTCAGGCCGCTGTCCACCAGGTGATCGCGCAGCAGGCGGAACTTGTCCATCGGGAACCGGTGATCCGCCGGGAACTCAGGGCTGTAGTCGTCGTGGTAGATCAGCGGTAATGGCATGGAGAAATCATGTAGGAACGCAGGAAAGAATCACGGATCCTACCAGCGATGTAGACTGGCGGCACGGAAACGGAGGGGCACCATGGAGCCGATACTTGAGCTTGAAAGCGCAAGACTGCGGATGCGCCAGTGGCAGGACGGGGATTTGCCGGCATTTGCCGCGATGTGCGCCGATCCGCAGGTGATGCGCTACTTCCCTGCACCGTTGACCCGACTGGAAAGCGCCTCGATGATCGGGCGCGTGCGCGGGCATTTCGCCGAGCACGGTTATGGCCTGTGGGCGCTGGAGCGCAAGGACACCGGCCAGTTCATCGGTTTCACCGGCCTGGGCGTGGTCGGTTTCGACGCGCCGTTCACCCCGGCGGTGGAGATCGGCTGGCGCCTGGCCAAGGAGCACTGGGGCCTGGGCTATGCCAGCGAAGCGGCGTGGACGGCGCTGCGTTGCGGCTTCGACCGGGTGGCGCTGAACGAGGTGGTGTCGTTCACCAGCCAGGCCAACCTGCCGTCGCAGAAAGTGATGCAGGCCATCGGCATGCATCACGCCGAGGCGGATGATTTCGACCATCCGCGGCTGGACGACGGTCATCCGCTGCGCCGGCATGTGCTGTACCGCATCAGCCGCGAGCAGTGGCTGCAAACCTTGCAAGGATAAGCAAACACGGACGTTTAAAATGGCCGCCGTCCAGAAGGGACCGGCCAGAACCTGAATCCCCCGCGCAGCCGAGGCTGCGCGGCTTTGCTTTGTGTGAGGAGAGTCTGAATGAGCCAAGTGTTGGAAGATCTGGTGGATCTGCTGACCCTCGAACCGATCGAGGAAAACCTGTTCCGCGGCCGCAGCCAGGACCTGGGGTTCCGCCAGCTGTTCGGCGGCCAGGTGCTCGGCCAGTCGTTGTCGGCGGCCAGTCAGACCGTCGAAGAGGCGCGGCATGTGCACTCGATGCACGGTTACTTCCTGCGTCCGGGCGACGCCAAGCTGCCGGTGGTGTACTCGGTGGACCGCGTGCGCGACGGCGGCAGCTTCAGCACCCGGCGCGTCACGGCGATCCAGAAGGGCCATCCGATCTTCACGTGCAGCGCCTCGTTCCAGTATGACGAAGAAGGCTTCGAGCACCAGAGCCGGATGCCTGAGGTCGTCGGCCCGGAGAACCTGCCGTCGGAACTGGAGATCACCCAGCAGCGCGCCCACCTGATCCCCGAGCACATGCGCGAGAAGCTGCTGTGCCCGAAACCGATCGAAGTGCGCCCGGTCACCGAAAAGGATCCGTACAACCCGCAGCCGGCCGATCCGGTCAAGTACGTGTGGTTCCGCGCCGACGGCGCCCTGGCCGACATCCCGGCCCTGCACAAGTACCTTTTGGCCTACGCCTCGGACTTCGGCCTGCTGACCACGTCGATGCTGCCCCACGGCAAGTCGGTCTGGCAGAAGGACATGCAGGTCGCCAGCCTCGACCATGCGTTGTGGTTCCACAATGACCTGCGTGCCGACGACTGGCTGCTCTACGCGATGGACAGCCCTTGGGCCGGCAACTCCCGCGGGTTCTCCCGGGGCAGCGTGTTCAACCGCGCCGGACAACTGGTGGCGTCGGTGACCCAGGAAGGCCTGATCCGTCACCGCAAGGACTGGGCATGAGCCTGGCGGAAGTACGGCACTGGGTGTTCGACATGGACGGCACCCTGACTGTCGCGGTGCATGACTTCGCGGCGATCCGGGTGGCGCTGTCGATTCCGCCCGAGGACGACATTCTCACCCACCTGGCGGCCTTGCCGGCGGAGGAGGCGGCGGCCAAGCACGCGTGGCTGCTGGAGCACGAGCGGGACCTGGCGCTGGGCTCGACCCCGGCCGCCGGCGCGGTGGACCTGGTGCGTGACCTGCACGCCCGGGGCTGCCGGCTCGGCATCCTGACCCGCAATGCCCGCGAGCTGGCCCACGTCACGCTCGAAGCAATCGGCCTGGCCGACTGCTTTGCCGTGGAGGATGTGCTGGGCCGCGACGAGGCGCCGCCCAAGCCGCATCCCGGCGGGCTGCTGAAACTGGCGCACGCCTGGGCGGTGCCGGCCAGCGAGATGGTGATGGTCGGCGACTACCGCTTCGACCTCGATTGCGGCCGGGCGGCGGGGGCGCGGACGGTGCTGGTGAACCTGCCGGACAATCCTTGGCCGGAGCTGACGGACTGGCATGCGAAGGATTGCGTCGAGCTGCGGCGGATGGTGTTCGCTTGAGTTGCGGGGGCCGTCACTGACCGAACACGGCCTTCTGTCCCTCCGGCGACGTCAGCATGCCGTCGCCGTTGTGCCCCACGCCGGGCACTTCCACCAGCCGCTGGTTCACCCCTTCCGGATGACGGCGCAGCAGGTAGCCGAAAAACAGTTTCCCGCGCTCCAGCCGGTTGGCGCCCTGGGCCTTGGCCGCGCAGCTCTTGTCCAGCGCCGGGTGCTGCGGGTCGGTGTCCTGCTGGCCGAGCAGATAGATCACCTCGCGTTTGACGTAACTGCCTTCAAGCTGCGCGGGCGTTTGCCCGCCGGCATAGATCGGCGGATCCGTCAGACCGTACTTCCAGCGGTTGAAACCGGCGCATTGCGCGTGATCGAACGCCACCGGCCGCTGCTCGTTGAAGTAGGCATATGACGAAGGGTTGGCCACCACATAGCGCAGGCGGATACCTTCGGCCTTCAGCGCCGGCGGCTCCTTGGCGAGCAGCGCATAGCGCTGGACGACCTGGCCGCCGCCGGAGTGGCCGAAGATCACGATCTGCTTCACGTCGGGAAACTGCTTGCGGTCGCTGACCCGCGCGACGATCTCGTCCAGCGCGGCGTAGGAGCTCAACGGATTCGGCCCTGTGGATAACCCGCCGCCCATCCAGTCGTTGCCTTGCCAGCGCAGCACGCTCGGCGGCAGCGAGTACAACGCCACGTCGCTCTCGTTGAGGAACTGCGGGGCGATCACCAGGGTGCTGGCGCTCTGGCCGGCCAGTTCCGCCGCGCTCTCGGCGCTCTTGCGGTAGGTCTCGGCGTTGCGCAGACGGCCATGCACGACGATGAGCACCCGCTCGATCCTGGCCGGCGCCGGGCCGATGCCCACCGCCATTTCGCCGGCCTTGAGTTGCAGGCGCCCGGCGCTGATCGCATCGACGCCGGCGGCCTGAACCCCGCCGGCGATGAACAGTAAAGCCAACAGCCATTTATGCATTTACAGGTTTTTCGCCGCAAAGGTATCGCACTGGCCGACCTGGCCCTGGGCGAATCCGGTTTTGAACCAGCGCACCCTTTGCGCCGACGTGCCGTGGGTGAACGAGTCGGGCACCACGCGGCCCTGACCCTGCTGTTGCAAGCGGTCGTCGCCGATGGCGTTCGCCGCGTTGAGGGCTTCCTCGATGTCGCCCGGCTCCAGCCAGTTCAGGCGCTTCTGCGCGTTGTACGCCCAGACGCCGGCCAGGCAGTCGGCCTGCAGTTCCTGGCGCACCAGCAGGCCGCCGTCGCCTTCCATCTGCCGGCCTTGCTGGCGGGCGGCCTGGATCTTCGCCGAGACGCCGAGCAGGGTCTGCACATGGTGGCCGACTTCGTGGGCGATCACGTAGGCCTGGGCGAAGTCGCCCGCCGCCTTGAAGCGCTGGGCCATTTCCTGGAAGAACGCCATGTCCAGGTACACCTTCTGGTCCGCCGGGCAATAGAACGGGCCGGTGGCCGAAGTGGCCAGGCCGCAGGCGGAGTTGACCCGGTTGCTGAACAGCACCAGGGTCGGATCCTTATATTGTCGGCCGGCCTGCTGGAAGATCGCGCCCCAGGTGTCTTCGGTGTCGCCGAGGATCGAACGCACGAACTCGGCCTGGTCATCGTTGGCCGGCGGCGCCTTGCGGGTTTGCGTGCCCACCGGCGCCGATTGCTCGGTCATCTGCCCGGTGAGCTGGCCGAGGATCTGCAGCGGATCCTGCCCGGTGATCCAGCCGATGCCGACGATCAGCAGGATCGCGGTGAGGCTCAGGCCCTTGCCGCCGCCGAAGCGCATCCCGCCGCCTCCGCCCATGTCATCGCCACGGGCATCGACGACGTTGTCGCTGCGTCGTCCTTTTCTCCATAGCATGTGGGAACCCTCTGCTTGTGCGTGATGATCAGTGTTGTTGGTGTGTGAGTGTGGCGCCAGTCCGGCCGTCCGTCCATTCGCACACGCAAGCAGGCCCGACCTCGGTGCTCGACGTCGGGCCTGCTGCCGATGGGTAGGAACCTGGCGTGGCCGGCGAATTCCGTTGCGCAGGGGATTTTTTGTCGCGGGCCGTCAACCCGGCGTTCGGTTGCTTGCCTGCCCCGACGGCGGCGGGACCGGGATTTCGCAATCCCCGCCGTGTCTTCTAGAATCGCCCAAATTTCATCGGGATCTCACCATGGCCGGCAGTCAAATCGAACGGGTCTTCAGCGTGCTGGAAAGCCTCGCCAGCGAGGCGCGCGGGCTGCCGATGCAAACCCTGGCCGAGCAGTTGGGCATCCCCAAAAGCGCGACCCACCGCTTGCTCGCCGAACTGGTCCGGCTGGGCTATGTGCGGCAGAATCCGGACACGTTGCGCTATCACATGTCCACCCGGCTGGTGGCGATGGGGTTTCGTTACCTGTCGGGCAGCGGTGCCGACATCGTGCAGCCGGTGCTCGACCGCCTGGCCCGGGAGACCGGCGAACTGGTGCGCCTGGGCGTCATCGACGGCGAGCGCCAGACCTGGATCGCCAAGGCCCAGGGCGCCCGCACCGGCCTGCGCTACGACCCCGACATGGGCCGCGAGGCACCGCTGTTCTACACCGCCTCGGGCCATGCATGGCTGGCGTGCATGAGCGATGCCGAGGCGCTGTCGCGGGTCGAGCGCCAGGGCACCGAACTGCCTGCCGGGGCAGGGCCAAATGCGCCGCGCTCCTGCGGCGATCTGCTCGAACGCCTGCGCATCGCCCGGGAACAGGGCTACGCCTGCGTCGAGGAAAGTTCGGCGGTGGGCACCTCGGCGATTGCGGCGGTGGTGCGCCATCCCGGCGATGGCCGGGCGATCGGCGTGCTGAGCATCGCCGGCCCCAGTGCGCGGCTGCCGGGGGCGCGGCTGCATGAATTGGCGCCGCTGCTGCTGACGTTCACCCGGGAACTGTCGCAGGCGAGCCTGGCGTCTGAGCTGTTCGTCTGAGGGATCCTGCGGGCGTGGGCAGCGGCGAAGCGAAAGTGTGCGCTGTTCGCACGGTTTTGTGTTTCTCGTCTGTGAGAATATGGAACCGAGTTCTAGATTGTTGACTGTCAGCGCTTTCCGGTCAGTTCCAAGGGCGGGTGCAGGTGCCTCGCTTCATCAGGTTCAGTGTTCATTCAGAGATATCCAATGACCGTCAGCACTCCGCTTTCCGGCGTCAATCAACCCTTCAAGGGGATCTTGCTGATTGTCGTGGCCACGTTCCTGTTCTCCAGCCATGACGCCCTGTCGAAATACCTCTCGGGCTTCTACCCGATCGTGATGGTGGTGTGGGCGCGGTATCTGGTGCACACCTTGCTGATGGCCGGGATTTTCCTGCCGCAGTCGGGGCTGCGGGTGCTGCGCACCAAGCGGCCGCTGCTGCAGGCGGTGCGGGCGCTGTGCCTGCTGGGCACCAGCCTGTTCTTCACCACGGCGCTGCTGCATATCCCGCTGGCGGAGGCCACGGCGGTGAACTTCCTGGCCCCGGTGCTGGTGACGGCGCTGTCGGTGCCGCTGCTCAAGGAGCGGGTGACGCGGGGGCAGTGGATCGCGGTGATCTGCGGTTTTTCCGGGGTGCTGGTGATCGTCCATCCCGGCGGCGAACTGTTCACCCCGGCGGTGCTGCTGCCGTTCTGCTCGGCGCTGTTCTTCTGCTTTTACCAACTGCTCACGCGCAAGCTCAGCGAGGTCGACAGCCCGACCACCAGCAACTTTTTCGCCGGGCTGTGCAACACGCTGGTGATGAGTGCGCTGGTGCCGTTCTTCTGGCAGGTGCCGAGCCTGGGGCATGGCCTGTTGATGCTGGCGCTGGGCAGTTGCGGGATGACCGCGCACCTGTTCCTGACCCAGGCCTTCCGCTATGCCGCACCGGCGTTGCTGGCGCCGTTCGGCTACTGCCAGATCGTGTTTGCGGGGCTGTTGGGCTGGCTGCTGTTCAACCACACGCCGACCCTGACCACGGTCGCGGGCATTGCGGTGATCTGCTGCAGCGGACTGGCGGCGGCCTGGCAGCAGCGCCGCGCTTGAGCGTTGTGCTGGCGGGAGCCGGCAGGCCAGCTCCCCCAAGGAACCGCGCTCAATTTCACTCGGTGACGGTGGGGATCTTGCGCGGGGCCATGAAGTACATCCAGGTCAGCGCGATGAAGTACATCGCCGGGATCAGGGTGAACAGCACGGTGTAGTTGTTGTTCGTGACGGTGAGGATGTGGCCGACGATCTGGGTCATGAACATCCCGCCGATGGCCGCGCACATGCCGCCGAAGCCGAACACGGTGCTCATCATGTGCTTGGGCGTGTAGTCCATCACCAGGCTCCAGATGTTGGCGGTCCAGGCCTGGTGCGCGCCGATGGCCAGGGAGATGGCGGCCACCGCGACCCACAGGTTGCTGGAGCCGGCGGCCACGACCACGCCGATGATGCAGCAGGCGAACAGGAACATCGACAGCAGCCGCGCCTTGATCGGGTCGGCGCCGCGCCCGATCAGGAACGAGGAGAGGATGCCGCCGCCCACGCTGCCGAAGTCGGCGGTGAGGTAGATGATGATCAGCGGGATGCCCATCTGGGTCACGTTGATGCCCAGGTTGTATTGCTGGTTGAGGAACGGCGGCAGCCAGTACAGGTAGAACCAGAACACCGGCGCGGTCAGCGAGTAGGCGAGGGCGAAGGCCCAGGTGCCGCGCATGCGCAGGATCCGCGAGAACGGCACGCGGGCCTGTTCCGGCTCGGCCTGCTGCTGGATGTATTCGAGCTCCGAGGCTTTCACGCTCGGATGGTCTTCCGGGTTGAAGTACTTCAGGCCCCAGAACAGCAGCCAGATGCCGCCCAGCGCCGACATGCACAGGAACGCCGCCTGCCAGCCCCAGGCATGCAGGATCAGCGGCAGGAGCATCGGGGTGAACATCGCGCCGACGTTGGTGCCGGCATTGAAGATGCCGGTGGCCACCGCGCGTTCGCCGGCCGGGAACCACAGGCGGGTGGTCTTCACGCAGGCCGGGTAGTTGGCCGCCTCGGTCAGGCCGAGGATGAAGCGGCAGACCATGAAGCCCGCCGCCGAGGTCGCCAGGCCATGGGCGCCGGTGGCCAGGCTCCACAGCAGCACCGCGCAGAAGAACACGCGCTTGACCCCGACCCGGTCGATCAGCCGGCCCTGCAGCACGAAGCCGATGGCGTAGCCGACCTGGAACCAGAAGTTGATGTTGGCGTAGTCCATCGCCGTCCAGCTCATTTCCTTGGCCAGGATCGGCTGCATGACGCCGAGGGCGGCGCGGTCGATGTAGTTCAGGGTGGTGGCGAAAAACACCAGCGCCAGCATGCCCCAGCGGGTCTTGCCGACGGCCATGGCGCCGCGGATCTTGTCGCCGATGCCGCTGGGGGCAGAGGTCATGGCCGCACGCGCCATGTGTGAGCTTTGGGAAGGAGTCATGTAAGCCACCCGATTCTTGAAATTTTTATGTGGTGTTCAGGGTCGTTTCGCAGCGAGACCGAGGGTTCGCGTCCGGACTCGATGTGGGGTCGATGTTGGGCAGCGGACGAAAAATCGTCAATTCGCCAAACCGGCTTCTGTTCGATAATCGCACGCAAAACTAACCGGGTAGTACACTTTAAATTGCCTGGCGGCCGATCGGAACCAATAATTCGCTCACCCTACAAAAGCGGCGCAATCCCCGTAGCCGACGCCTCCACCGGGAGTTGAGAGATGCAGCGATCCATTGCCACCGTTTCCTTGAGCGGAACCCTGCCGGAAAAGCTCGAAGCCATCGCTGCCGCCGGGTTCGACGGGGTGGAGATCTTCGAGAACGATCTTCTGTACTACGACGGCAGCCCCCGGGAGATCCGGCAGATGTGCGCCGACCTCGGCATCGCCATCACCCTGTTCCAGCCGTTCCGCGATTTCGAGGGCTGCCGCCGCGACCGCCTGGCGCGCAACCTGGAGCGGGCCGAGCGCAAGTTCGACCTGATGCAGGAGCTGGGCACCGACCTGGTGCTGGTGTGCAGCAACGCCTCGCCCGACAGCCTCGGCGACCGGCAGGTGCTGGTCGACGACCTGCGCCTTCTGGCCGAGCGCGCCGGCGCCCGTGGCCTGCGCATCGGTTACGAAGCCCTGGCCTGGGGGCGCCACGTGAACACTTATCAACAGGTCTGGGACATCGTGCGCCAGGCCGACCACCCGAGCCTGGGCGTGCTGCTCGACAGCTTCCACACCCTGTCGCTCAAGGGCGACCCGAGCGCCATCGCCGACATCCCCGGCGACAAGATCTTCTTCGTGCAGATGGCCGACGCGCCGGTCCTGGCCATGGACGTGCTGGAGTGGAGCCGGCATTTCCGCTGCTTCCCGGGGCAGGGCGAGTTCGACCTGCCGGGGTTTCTCGCCCCGATCATCCAGAGCGGCTACACGGGGCCCTTGTCGCTGGAGATCTTCAACGACGGTTTCCGCGCCGCGCCGCCCCGGGCCAACGCGGCGGACGGATTGCGCTCGCTGCTGTACCTGGAGGAGAAGACCTGTCAGCGCCTGGCGCAGCAGGCTCACGCGCTTGGAGCGGTGCCGCCGGCCAGCCGCGAGATCCTGTTCGAAACGGCCAAGGCCAGCGAGTACGAAGGCGTCGAGTTCCTTGAGTTCGCCGTGGACGAAGCCCTGGGCGCCAAGCTGTCGAACTGGCTGGAGCGGCTGGGGTTCGTCAAGGCCGGGCAGCACCGCTCCAAGAGCGTGAGCCTGCTGCGCCAGGGCGACATCAACCTGATCCTCAACGCCGAACCCTATTCGTTCGGCCACAGTTTCTTCGAGGCCCACGGCCCGTCGCTGTGCGCCACGGCGTTGCGGGTCAAGGACAGCGCCAGCGCCCTGGCGCGGGCGGTGGCCTACAAGGGCCAACCGTACCGCGGCCTCGTCGGGCCCAATGAGCTGGAGCTCGCGGCGGTCCGTGCGCCGGACGGCAGCCTGATCTATCTGGTGGACGAGGACGCGGATGTGTACGGCACCGACTTCAACTTGGTGCCGGGCGCCGAGGCCCGCGGCGGCCTCAAGCGCATCGACCACATGGCCATGGCGCTGCCGGCGGACAGCCTCGACACCTGGGTGCTGTTCTACAAGAGCCTGCTGGATTTCGAGGCCGACGATGAAGTGGTGCTGCCCGACCCTTACGGCCTGGTGAAGAGCCGGGCGCTGCGCAGCCGCGACAGTTCGGTGCGTTTGCCGCTGAACATTTCCGAGAACCGCAACACCGCGATCTCGCACGCCTTGTCGAGCTATCGCGGCTCGGGCGTGCATCACATTGCGTTCGACTGCGAGGACATCTTCGCCGAGGTTCGGCGCGCCAAGGAGGCCGGGGTGCCGTTGCTGGACATCCCGCTCAACTATTACGACGACCTCGCCGCACGGTTCGATTTCGACGACGAGTTCCTCAGCGAGCTGGCCTACTACAACGTGCTCTATGACCGCGACGCCCAGGGCGGCGAGTTGTTCCACGTCTACACCGAGCCGTTCGAGGGGCGCTTTTTCTTCGAGATCATCCAGCGCAGGAGCGGTTACGCCGGCTACGGCGCGGCCAACGTCGCGGTGCGGCTGGCGGCGATGGCCAAAGCACGCAGCGGCGCCGCCCGCCAGGCGAAGTTGTAGGTATTTCGTAAACGCGGGATTAAACACGGGCTGCGCGGCTTCCTTCACTGTGCCGCGCAGCCCATAATCGCCAGCCTGTGCAGTGATGGCCGTGAGCCCGCAATGACAATGACTTCAGAACTTACCGCAGCCGTTTCGCCTGTCGCCGAGCCGCGCAAGAGTCGCAAGAACAACCCGGAAAAGACCCGTGAGAACATCCTGCAGGAGGCGATCGTCGAGTTCGTCCAGCAGGGCCTGTCCGGCGCCCGCGTCGATGCGATCGCCGAACGCATCCACACCTCCAAGCGCATGATCTACTACTACTTCGGCAGCAAGGAGCAGCTGTACGTCGAGGTGCTGGAAAAACTCTACGGCGACATCCGCACCACCGAAAGCCGCCTGCACCTGGCCGAGCTGCCGCCGGTGGAGGCGATCCGCCGGCTGGTGGAGTTCACCTTCGACCACCATGACCGCAACGTCGATTTCGTGCGGATCGTCAGTGTCGAGAACATCCACAACGCCGAGTACGTGAAGCGTTCCGACGCGATCAAGGCGATGAACAACACCATCCTCGATTCGCTGGGCGAGATCCTCCAGCGCGGGGTGCAGGAAGGGGTATTCCGCGCCGGGCTCGACGCGCTGGACGTACACCTGCTGATCAGTTCGTTCTGCTTCTACCGCGTCTCGAACCGCCACACCTTCGGCGAGATCTTCCAGATCGACCTGCCGGACGAAAGCATCAAGCAGCGCCACCGCCAGATGATCTGCGAATCGGTGCTGCGCTACCTGCAGGCCTGATGCGCAGCGAGGGGCAAGCCCCTCGCGCCGTCCCCTATCCGTTCATGGCCTGGAAATGCGCGAGCATCCGCTGCGCGTCCGCCGCCACGCCGCTGAACAGCTCGAACGCCTTCACCGCCTGAAACACCGCCATGTTGCCGCCGTCCAGCGTGCGGCAACCCAGGGCGCGGGCGTTGCGCAGCAGTTCGGTCTCCAGCGGGAAGTACACGATCTCCGCCACCCACAATTGCGCCCGCAGCAGCTCCACGGGCACCGGCATGCCCGGCAGTTTGGCCATGCCCATGGGCGTGGTGTTGACCAGGCCGTCGGCCTGGCCCAGCGCCGACGGCAAGTCCTGCCCGGCCACCGCGCGGCGGTCGCCGAAATGCTGATTGAGGTTGAGGGCCAGGCTTTCGGCACGCCCGGCGTCCACGTCAAAAATGCTCAGGTGCCGTACGCCTTCGCTCAGCAGCGCGTGGGCCACCGCCGCTCCGGCGCCGCCGGCGCCCATCTGGACGACACGTTCGCGGGCGACGTCCGGCAAGCCACGGCGAAAGCCTTCGGCGAAGCCCAGGCAATCGGTGTTGTGACCGACGCGTTTGCCGTCCTTGAGCACCACGGTGTTCACCGCGCCGATGCCGCGGGCTTCCGGCGACAGTTCGTCGAGCAGCGGGATGATCGCCTGCTTGCACGGGAAGGTGATGTTCAGGCCGGTGAAGTTCATCCGTTCGGCGGCCAACAGCAGGTCGGGCAGGGCGTCGCTGCCCAGTTTCAGTTGATCGAGGTCGATCAGCCGGTACAGGTAGCGCAGGCCCTGGGCATCGCCTTCCTGTTCGTGCATCGCCGGGGTGCGGGACGCCTGGATGCCGGCGCCGATCAGGCCGGCCAGAACCGCCGTTTGCCGAGTCATGCGCACACCCCTTTGAGCCGTTGGCCGAAATGCTCCAGCGCCAGGCGATAGCCGTGGCTGCCGAAGCCGCACATCACGGCGGTGGCGATGGCGGACACGAAGGAGTGATGGCGGAACGGTTCGCGGGCATGGACGTTGGACAGGTGCACCTCGATCACCGGCAGTTCGCAGGCCACCAGCGCGTCGCGGATCGCCACCGAGGTGTGCGTCCATGCCGCCGGGTTGATGACGATGCCGGCGCAGCGGTTGCGGGCGCCGTGGATCCAGTCGAGCAGTTCGCCTTCGTGGTTGGTCTGGCGGAACTCCACGGCCAGGCCGAATTCCTCGGCGGCGCGTCCGCACAGGGCGGAAATGTCGGCCAGGGTTTCGTGACCGTAGGTCGCCGGCTCGCGGGTGCCGAGCAGGTTCAGGTTCGGGCCGTTGAGCACCAGAACGATTGGGGGCATGGGGAGAACTCCACTTATTGTTTTTGGCATCGGCCGAGGGTTTCGATCTGTGGAGGTAAATTGTACTGTCTGGTTACTTTGGTCAATCGGTCCATGGTCGGCCCGGCGTATTGTGTGCGGTGATCGCACAATGGCCGGCTCAGTGCGGCAGTTGTCCGACCAGGAAATCGATGAACGCCCGCACCCGCAGCGGCATGTGGCGGTTCTGCGGATACAGCAGGGTGAACGGCCGCGAGCGCCCGCCGTAGGGCTTGAGCACTTCCACCAGGGCGCCGTCGGCCAGTTCCTTCTCGACGATGAAGCGGTAGGTCTGGAACAGGCCGGCGCCGTGCCGGGCGAGGGTCACGCCGCCGAGCACATCGTCGGAGCAGCAGAAGTTGCCCTCCGCCAGAATCTCCCGCGGGGTGTCCCCGTCGTAGAACAGCCAGGTGATCCGCCGTCCGTTGCTGGGCAGTTCGTACTGGATGCATTCGTGGCCGGCGAGGTCGTCGAGGGTCTGCGGGGTTCCGGCGCGCTTGAGGTAGTCGGGGCTGGCGACCATCACCAGCGCCGCGTCTTCCAGGTGGCGGGCGATCAGGCCCGAATCGGGAATCGCCCGCACGCGGATCGCCATGTCATAGCCTTCGCCGACGAAGTCGATGTTGCGGTTGCTGATGTGGATGTCGACCTTCACCTGCGGGAACCGCGCCCGGAAGGCCGGCAGCAGCGGCAGGATCCGGTGATGGGCGTAGGTCGTGGGAATGCTGATGCGCAGGGTGCCGGAGGGCTCCTGCTGCTGGCCCATGACTTCCCGCTGGGCCTCGACCAGTTGCGCCAGCGCCTGCCGGCATTCTTCGTAATAGCGCCGGCCGCTGTCGGTCAGCTTGACGCTGCGGGTGGTGCGGGCGAACAGGCGCACGCCCAGCCGTTCCTCCATGCGCGACACCGAGCGGCTCACCGCAGCCGGCGTCACCGCCGCCGCCAATGCCGCGCCGGTGAAGCTGCCGGCCTCGGCGGCCAGGCAGAACAGTTCGATGCTGCCCAACTGAAGATCGTCGAAGTGTCGCTGCATGATGGCTCGCACCGGGGAATGAGCCCCTGTATTTAGCAAATGCCGGGGCACCGTGAAAGGCGTGCCTGCCATTTTTGCCGGAGACTTTCGGCGACGGCGCCGGCAGGGCGCCTTCGGAAGGATTTGGGCCAGGCACAAAAAAGCCGTCTGTCACGACGGCTTTCCTGTATGCGTTCCTGACGCTCAGCGCCGGGTCAGCAAGACCCCGGACTCCATGTGGTGCGTCCACGGGAACTGGTCGAACATCGCGCACCGGGTGATGCGGTGGGTGTCGTGCAGTTGGGCGATGTTCGCCGCGAGGGTCTCCGGGTTGCAGGAGATGTACAGGATGTTGTCGAAACGCCGGGTCAGCTCGCAGGTGTCCGGATCCATGCCGGCGCGGGGCGGGTCGACGAAGACGCTGCCGAATTCGTAGCTCTTCAGGTCGATGCCTTGCAGGCGACGGAACGGGCGCACCTCGTTCAGGGCTTCGGTCAGCTCTTCGGCGGACAGGCGCACCAGCGTGACGTTATCCACAGCGTTTTCGCTGAGGTTGCTCAGCGCGGCGTTGACCGACGTCTTGCTGATCTCGGTGGCCAGCACCTTGCGCACGCGGGTGGCCAGCGGCAGGGTGAAGTTGCCGTTGCCGCAGTACAGCTCCAGCAGGTCGTCCTGGCGGTCGCCCAGCGCCTCGAAGGCCCAGTCGAGCATCTTCTGGTTCACGGTGCCGTTGGGCTGGGTGAACGCACCTTCCGGCTGGCGGTAGCTGAAGGAGCGGCCGCCGACGTCGAGCTTTTCCACCACATAGTCGCGGCCGATGACTTCGCGCTTGCCCTTGGACCGGCCGATGACGCTGACGTTCAGGTCCGCCGCCAGTTTCGACGCGGCCGCGTGCCAGTGCTCGTCCAGCGGACGGTGATAGCACAGGGTGATCATCGCATCGCCGGCCAGGGTGGTCAGGAACTCTACCTGGAACAGCTTGTGGCTCAGCGCCGAGCTGGCCTGCCAGGCCGCCTTGAGCTGCGGCATCAGCTGGTTGATGCGCAGGCTGGCGATCGGGAACTGCTCGATCAGGATCGGCGTGCGCTTGTCCTCCTGGGAGAACATCGCGTAATGGCGCTCGCCGGCCTCGCGCCACAGGCGGAATTCGGCGCGCAGGCGAAAGTGCTGCAGCGGCGAATCGAACACCGAAGGCTCTGGTGCGTCGAACGGGGCCAGCAGGTCACGCAGGCGCGTGACCTTGTCGGCAAGCTGTGCGGCGTAGGCCTGGGAATCGAAAGTCATGCGTTGAACCAACCCAACTTGATCACGAACAGGATCGACAGGATCACCAGCGCCGGGTTCAGCTCACGGGCGCGGCCCGAGAGGATCTTGATGGCGGTCCAGGCGATGAAGCCGAAGGCGATGCCGTTGGCGATGGAGTAGGTGAACGGCATCGCCAGGGCGGTGACCACGACCGGCGCGGCGACGGTGATGTCTTCCCAGTCTATTTCCGCCAGGCCCGAAGTCATCAGCACGGCGACGAACAGCAGCGCCGGGGCGGTGGCGAAGGCCGGCACGCTGGCCGCCAGCGGCGAGAAGAACAGCGCCAGCAGGAACAGGATCGCGACGACGATGGCGGTCAGGCCGGTGCGGCCCCCGGCGCTGACGCCGGCGGCGGATTCGATGTAGCTGGTGGTGGTGGAGGTGCCCAGCAGGGAACCGGCCATCGCCGCGGTGCTGTCGGCGATCAGGGCGCGGCCCATCTTCGGCATGTGGCCGTCCTTGCCCATCAGGCCGGCGCGCTTGGCGACGCCGATCAGGGTGCCGGAGTTGTCGAACAGGTCGACGAACAGGAAGGCGAAGATCACGCTGACCAGGCCGATGTCCAGCGCGCCCTTGATGTCCAGCTGCAGGAAGGTCGGGGCCAGTGACGGCGGCATCGACATCACGCCGCCGAACGGGGTGAAGCCCATGACGATCGACACGATGGTCACCGCCAGGATGCCGATCAGCACGGCGCCGCGCACTTTCAGCGCTTCGAGGGCGACGATCAGGGCGAAGCCCAGGGTGGCGAGGATCGGCGCCGGTTGCGTCAGGGTGCCGAGGCCGACCATGGTCGCCGGGTTGCCGACCACGATGCCGGCGTTGTGCAGGGCGATCAGGGCCAGGAACAGGCCGATGCCGGCGGCGATCGCCGAGCGCAGCGGCAGCGGGATGCTGTTGATGATCCATTCGCGGATGCGGAAGATCGACAGCAGGAAGAAGCACACGGCCGACAGGAACACCGCGCCCAGCGCCACTTGCCAGGTGTGGCCCATGTGCAGCACGACGGTGTAGGTGAAGAAGGCGTTCAGGCCCATGCCCGGCGCGAGGGCGATCGGGTAGTTGGCGATCAGGCCCATCACTGTGGAGCCGATGGCGGCGGCAAGGCAGGTGGCGACGAACACCGCGCCTTTGTCCATGCCGGTCTCGCCCAGGATGCTCGGGTTGACGAACAGGATGTAGGCCATGGCCAGGAACGTCGTGACGCCCGCCAGGATCTCGGTCCGCACGTTGGTGTTGTGTGCCTTGAGTTGAAACAGCCTTTCCAGCATGTCTGCTCCCCGTGGCGCGCGTGGCGCCGTGAATGTATCGACCTCAACAGCAAAGCACAGGTCGCCGGATGCGCCTGGGATTTTGTGGTGGGCCGGAAAAAGCCGCGCATCATACCAGCAGCGCGGGGAATATGGCGGATGTCGGTGTCGATCGTCGGCGAAGTTTTGTGTCTGCGCCAAGTGCGCCATACTGCGCGCTGTTTTGGGGGGGATGGAACGCATGAGCAAGCGCTGGATGAAAACCGCCGGGTTGACGGCCGCACTGTTGGCCGCGGTGCCTGCGGCGCTGGCGGCGTCGGCGCCGCCGTTGAGCGAAGTGAAGGTGATCAAGGTGCAGTCGTCGGCCTGCGGGCTGGAAGACATCGCCGACGGCCAGCCCCGGACGCAATGCGACCACGGCGGATCGGGCATCAAGGTCTACGTGCTGGAGATCGGCTACGGCCAGAGCCAGCCCCAGGCCACCTTGGACGGCTTCGAGGTGGACGGCGTCCGCAGCCCGGTCTGCGCCTACCAGACCGGCAACCTGACCGAATGCACCCCCGGCAGCAAAACCGTCGGCTCTCTCTATGTGTTCGACCTGGGCGCCCGGCAGGAAGGCACCTTCACCTTCAGCAACACCTCGATCAACGCACCGCGCAACACGTTGTCGACCCAGCTCTACATCAAGTGACAGCGGTGTCGGGGCAGGCCTGAGTTGCCTCAGGCCTTCGCTTCCTCCGCCGGCACATGCATCCGGTCGCGGCTGGCCAGGGTCGGGAACAGCTTGATCCAGGTGCCGGTCACCACCAGCGTGCCGATGCCGCCCATGACCACCGCCGGCACGGTGCCGAACCAGTGGGCGGTGAGGCCGGACTCGAATTCGCCGAGCTGGTTCGAGGCGCCGATGAACAGGCCGTTCACCGCGCTGACGCGGCCGCGCATCTCGTCCGGGGTCTCCAGCTGCACGAACGAGGCGCGGATCACCATGCTGATCATGTCCGCCGCGCCCAGCACCACCAGCACCGCCAGCGAGAACCAGAACGAGGTCGATAGGCCGAAGGCGATGGTCGCCACACCGAACACGCCGACTGCCGTGAACATCACCCGGCCGACATGGCGTTCCACGGCGAACCGCGCCAGGAACAGCGACATCAGCAATGCGCCCACCGCCGGCGCGGAGCGCAGCAGGCCCAGGCCCCAGGCGCCGGTCAGCAGGATGTCCTTGGCGAACACCGGCAGCAGCGCCGTGGCGCCGCCGAGCAGCACCGCGAACAGGTCCAGCGAGATCGCGCCGAGGATGTCCGGGCGACTGCGGATGAAGCGGATCCCCGCCAGCAGCGAATCCAGCGTGGCCTTGCCTTTGTTCAGTGCGGTCTGGCGCGCGGGCAGGTTGAGCATCAGGGTGCAGGCGATCACGTACAGCAGCACGGTCGGGCCGTAGACCCACACGCTGCCGAACGCATAGAGCAGACCGCCCAGCGCCGGCGCGACGATGGTCGCCGATTGCTGGGCCGACTGCGCGGCGGCGACCGCCCGGGGGAACAGCGCGGCGGGCACGATGCTCGGCAGCAGGGCCTGGGTGGTGGGCATCTCGAAAGAGCGTGCGGCGCCCAGCAGGAAGGCGAGGATGAAGATCAGCTCGCGGGTGACATGGTCGGTGGCGCTGCCGATGGCCAGCGTCAGGGCGATCAGGGCCTGCAGCGACTGACAGATCGCCGCGACCTTGCGTCGGTCGTAGCGGTCGGCGACGTGCCCGGTGTGCAGCATGAACAGCACCCGGGGCGCGAATTCCACCAGGCCCACCAGGCCCAGGTCGAGCACATTGCCGGTCAGTTGGTAGAGGTTCCAGCCGATGGCCACGGTGAGCATCTGAAAGCCGCTGGCGGTGAAGATCCGGGCCAGCCAGAACGCGAGGAAAGGACGGTGGTGGCGGAGCAGCAAAGGCGCTTGGCTGGGCATCGGAGGGCCGGACGTGTGCGAGAGGGGAGCCGCGAGGTTATCACCAGTCTGTAACTAAAAGTTGCTATGTCGAAAAATTTAGTTAGCTAAACACCGATCTCGTCGCGGTGCCTTTAGCCCGAGCACTGTGGCGAGGGAGCTTGCTCCCGTTGGACGGCGCAGCAGGCCCTGCTTTTTGGGGGCCGCTGCGCGCCCCAGCGGGAGCAAGCTCCCTCGCCACAGGGTTTCCGGGAATGTATTTCAGCGCGTTGCCGAAGCTGTGAGGCAACTTGTCACGCGGCAAAAGACCACGCAGTTCGCCGTCGCAAACCGGACTACTCTTTCAACGTTGATTGATCCAGATCAAGACCCTCGCGGGAAATGGTCTGGCGGCCGTCCGGCCAGGCTCCCCGCGTTGGATGCGCGTAAAAAGAAGAACGAATCCGAATTCGCCGCACTCCATATCCGTGGGGGCAGTGGGTACCGGGCCACAAGCCCGGCAGCCTGTACCACCTGACAGAGGAAGACTTATGTTCGGTTTAGAGGCACTCGATCTCGCCCGAATTCAGTTCGCGTTCACCATCTCGTTCCACATTCTGTTTCCCGCCATCACCATCGGACTGGCGAGCTACCTGGCGGTGCTCGAAGGCCTGTGGCTGAAGACCGGCAACGACACCTACCGAGACCTCTACCATTTCTGGTCGAAGATCTTCGCCGTCAACTTCGGCATGGGGGTGGTCTCGGGGCTGGTCATGGCGTACCAGTTCGGCACCAACTGGAGCCGCTTCTCGGACTTCGCCGGTTCCGTCACGGGCCCGTTGCTGACGTATGAAGTGCTCACGGCGTTCTTCCTCGAAGCCGGTTTCCTCGGCGTGATGCTGTTCGGCTGGAACAAGGTCGGGCGCGGCCTGCACTTCTTCTCCACGGTCATGGTGGCCATCGGCACCCTGATCTCGACCTTCTGGATCCTCGCCTCCAACAGCTGGATGCAGACCCCGCAAGGCTTCGAGATCGTCAACGGCCAGGTGATCCCGACCGACTGGCTGGCGATCATCTTCAACCCCTCGTTCCCGTACCGGCTGATGCACATGGCCACCGCCGCGTTCGTCGCCACGGCGTTCTTCGTCGGCGCTTCGGCGGCATGGCACCTGCTGCGCGGCAAGGACAACCCGGCGATCCGCAAGATGCTGTCGATGGCCATGTGGATGGCCCTGATCGTCGCGCCGATCCAGGCCGTGATCGGTGACTTCCACGGCCTCAACACCCTCAAGCACCAGCCGGCGAAGATCGCCGCGATCGAAGGGCACTGGGAAAACGTCGGCAACGAAGCGACGCCGCTGATCCTGTTCGGCTGGCCGGACATGAAGGAAGAGAAAACCAAGTTCGCCGTGGAGATCCCGTACCTCGGCAGCCTGATCCTGACCCACTCGCTGGACAAGCAGGTGCCGGCGCTCAAGGAGTTCCCGCCGGAAGACCGGCCGAACTCGACCATCGTGTTCTGGTCGTTCCGGATCATGGTGGGCCTCGGCTTCCTGATGATCTTCACCGGCCTCTGGAGCCTGTGGCTGCGCAAGCGCGACACGCTCTACACCTCGCGGCCGTTCCTGTACCTGGCCCTGTGGATGGGGCCCTCGGGCCTGATCGCGATCCTCGCCGGCTGGTTCACCACCGAGATCGGCCGTCAGCCGTGGGTGGTCTACGGCTTGATGCGCACGGCGGACGCGTCCTCCAACCACAGCTTCATGCAGATGAGCATCACGCTGATCATGTTCGTGGTGGTGTACTTCGCGCTGTTCGGCGCCGGCCTGGGCTACATGATGCGCCTGGTGCGCAAGGGGCCGAAGACCGACGAGGGCAAGGAAACCAACGATGGCGGCCCCGGCCAGAAACGCACGCCGGCCCGTCCGCTGTCCGCCGCCGACGACGATGGCGTCGACGCCGACCGCAGCCTGACCAAGGAGATTTGAGTCATGGGTATTGATCTTCCGCTGATCTGGGCCGTGATCATCATCTTCGGCATCATGATGTACGTGGTCATGGACGGTTTCGACCTGGGGATCGGGATCCTCTTCCCGTTCATCCCCGGCAAGACCGACCGCGACGTGATGATGAACACCGTCGCCCCGGTCTGGGACGGCAACGAAACCTGGCTGGTGCTGGGGGGCGCGGCATTGTTCGGCGCCTTCCCGCTGGCCTACTCGGTGGTGCTGTCGGCGCTGTACCTGCCGCTGATCTTCATGCTCATCGGGCTGATCTTCCGCGGCGTGGCGTTCGAGTTCCGCTTCAAGGCCAAGGACGACAAGCGGCACCTGTGGGACAAGGCGTTCATCGGCGGCTCGGTGGCCGCGACCTTTTTCCAGGGCGTGGCGCTGGGCGCGTTCATCGACGGCTTGCCGGTGGTCGACCGGCAGTACGCCGGCGGCTCGCTGGACTGGCTGACGCCGTTCACGATGTTCTGCGGCGCCGCGCTGGTGGTGGCCTACGCCTTGCTCGGCTGCACCTGGCTGATCATGAAGACCGAGGGCAAGCTCCAGCAGCAGATGCATGACCTGGCGCGGCCGCTGGCGTTCGTGCTGTTGGCGGTGATCGGCATCGTCAGCCTCTGGACGCCGTTGGCCCACCCGGAAATCGCCACGCGCTGGTTCAGCATGCCGAACCTGTTCTGGTTCATGCCGGTGCCGATCCTGGTGCTGGTGACGATGTACGGGCTGATCAAGGCCGTGGCGCGCAACGCCAACTACATGCCGTTCCTGCTGACCCTGGTGCTGATCTTCCTCGGCTACAGCGGCCTGGGCATCAGCCTGTGGCCGAACATCGTGCCGCCGTCGATCTCGATCTGGGACGCCGCCGCTCCGCCGCAGAGCCAGGGCTTCATGCTGGTCGGCACGCTGTTCATCATCCCGTTCATCCTGGGTTACACGTTCTGGAGCTACTACGTGTTCCGCGGCAAGGTCACCCACGAGGACGGCTACCACTAGTCCTGCGCAGAAATGAGCCTGCCCGCGACGGCGTCCGGGCAGGCGCCACCGAATCGACTGAGGATCCATGCAATGTCCGGCAAACCTTCGCTGCACGACATTCGAGAAGCCGAAAAAAAGCCGCTGTGGCAGCGGCTCGGCTGGTTGGCCCTGATCTGGGTCGGCAGCGTCGGCGCCCTGTTCATTGCCGCCAGCCTGATGCGCCTGTTCATGAACGCCGCAGGCCTGACCACCCACTGAATCATCCCGTCCCGTTGCCGCGAGGCACGGTTTTGCAGCCCTCCGCCTGGAGGGCTTTTTTTTGCCTGGATTACTTGCGTGCCTTGAGGATCACGAACTTGGGCGTGGCCGCCACTTGTTCGACGCCCCGGAACAGCCGCGCCAGCTTGGCGTGATAGCCCAGGTGGCGGTTGCCGACAATGTACAGCGCACCGCCCGTCACCAGCGCCTCGCGCGCCTGCTGGAACATGCGCCAGGCGAGGAAATCGCCGACCACCTGCTGCTGATGGAACGGCGGGTTGCACAGCACCGCGTCCAGCGATTGCGCCGGCTGGCCGGCCAGGCCGTCGGCGGCGCGCACGGTCACGTCACGCTCGCCCAAGGCCGCCCGCCAGTTCTCGCGGGCCGACTGCACGGCCATGAACGATTCGTCCACCAGCGTGTATTGGGCATCGGGGTTCTGCAGGGCGCTGGCGATGGCCAGCACGCCGTTGCCGCAGCCCAGGTCCGCCACCCGCGCGCCGCCGAGGTTCTTCGGCAGGTGCGGCAGGAAGGCGCGGGTGCCGATGTCCAGCCCGTCGCGGCAGAACACGTTGGCGTGGTTGAGCAGCTCGATGGCCGGCTCGTCGAGTCGGTAGCGGGTGGGGTAGGGGGATGTCGCCGCTGTCCGGGCTTCGGGCGTGGCGATCAGCAGGCGGGCTTTCTTCACCGCCAGCGAAGCCTGCACCGGACCGACGTAGCGCTCCAGCAGATCGCCGGCCGCGCGGGGCAAGTGCTTGATCATCGCCGCCGCCACCACCTGCGCGCCGGGGGCGAGCTGACCCTGCAGGCGGATCAGCTGTTCCTCCAGCAGCGCCAGGGTCTTCGGCACGCGGATCAGCACCCGGTCGAACGGCCCGGTCAGCGGTTCGCTGGCCGGTATGCCGCGCACGGCGTCGAACGGCAGGCCGTTGCGGGTCAGGTTTTTCTCAAGGCCTTGAAAGGCCAGACAAGAATCGCCGCTGCTGCTGACGTTCACCTTGCCTGCCAGGCTGATGGCCAGAGCGCCGAAACTGTCGTTGAGCACCAACACCCGCGTGTCCGGTGTCGGCTGCTGTTCGGCCAGGTGATTGAGCAGGTACTCGTCGGCCGCATCGAACGCCTGCAGCGGTTCATTCTGCTGTTCGGGCTGGCGGATCAGGTCGAGACGGGCGAAGGGAGTATCGAGCAAAGGCATGGGGCGGGGACTCTGGGCGTTCATCGGGTGTCCCGCGGCCCGGAGTGTGGTGCGGCGGAACCCTCCGAGCGGACTGCGGCGTGGCATTCACGTCATCACTCGGGAAGGTTGCGAATGGTACGTTTTTTTGGATGCGATTACCTGCAAGTTTTCGGGGGGCGGCGACGGGCAGCCTCTCAAATGATCCCGGCCCGCGCGGCGGCGATGACGGCGGAGATCTTGTTGCACACGTTGAGCTTCTCGATGACGTTCTGCACGTGGTAGTTCACGGTGCGTTCGCTCAGGCTGAGGATGCGGGCGATTTCATACGCGGTCTTGCCGGCGGCCGACAGCTTCAGGACTTCCAGTTCGCGCGCCGACAAGTGCGGTTGGCGGGCGCCGGGCGGTTTCCTGGGCAGTGTCCGGGCAAGCATTTCGCTCAAGTGGCTGGTGACGTAGAACATGTAGCCGAAGTGTTCGTACAGCTCGAGCGGGCTGATCGGGCAATGCTTTCGGCCCAGGCTCAGGATGCTGCAGAGTCCGGATTCCTCGTGGTGGAACGATTGTGACCAGCCATGCTGCAATTCATGATCCAGCATGGCGTTCCACAACTTCGGAGTCTTTGAGAACAGTTCTTCGTTCCAGACAATGGGCAACATGGAGCGATTGCAGTGTGCTACTACTGGGTCCGAGTCTACATAGTTTTCTTGTTCATAGTGTGTGTTCCAGGCGCTTGGGTAGTTATTGATTTTCAAGGTATTGAATGGCGTTTCCCGGCGCAGTGATGTCACTGAGATAGCACAGAAGTTGAAGCCGATGTTTTCGGCAAATCTCAACAGGATCGGGTACGCGGTATCTATTTCCTTGGCAAAAGTCAGTTGCTTTAACTGCGACTCCTTCCACATTTCCATTACAGACTCTCCGTAAGGTGTTTCGCGGGGGTGCGACTTGGATCCAAGCAAGTGGCACGCTCCGGAGTGTAGGACGATTCTTACACCAAGTGCGGATTTTTTTGCTCTTTAAGAATTATATATAGGCATAAAGTGTTATTAGGTCGCTCTACGGCTGTGCATTTAACTGGTCATCTAAAGAACTAACGGGTGATGAACCGTTTGTCCGCAAATGAGGGAAATTGCTATTTGTGCAAATAACACTATTAATTGTCGGTGTATTACCGGATGACTTTGCGAGACACTGGGGCTCATCGTTGATTGGAGTGGCCCATGACCGCCAGCGCAGACAAGTTCACCCGCCAGACCTTGCTTGACGTACAGCCCTTGACCCCCAGTCTGTTCACGTTGCGCACCACCCGTGATCCGGGCTTTCGTTTCCGCGCCGGGCAGTTCGCCCGCCTGGGCGTGACCAAGGCCGACGGCAGCACGGTGTGGCGGGCCTATTCGATGGTGTCTTCGCCGTTCGACGAGTTTCTGGAGTTCTTCTCGATCGTGGTGCCGGGCGGGGAGTTCACCAGCGAGTTGAGCCGCCTGCGCGAAGGCGACTCCCTGTTGGTGGAGCGCCAGCCCTTCGGTTACCTGACCCTGGACCGTTTTGTCGGCGGCCGGGATCTGTGGCTGTTGTCCACCGGCACGGGCGTGGCGCCGTTCCTGTCGATCCTGCAGGATTTCGACGCCTGGGAGCGGTTCGAGCGGATCGTCCTGGTCTACAGCGTGCGGGAGGCGCGGGAACTGGCCTATCAGCCGCTGATCGCCGGTCTGACGCAGCGGGAATACCTGGCGCCGTATGCGCACAAGTTCCGTTTCCTTCCGGTGGTGACGCGGGAACCGCACGCCGGCGCCCTCAACGGGCGCATCACCACCCTGATCGAGAACGGCGAACTGGAGCGTGCGGCGGGCCTGGAACTGTCGCCCGAGCACTCGCGGGTCATGCTGTGCGGCAATCCGCAGATGATCGATGACACCCGGGCCCTGCTCAAGGGGCGGCACATGAGCCTGAGCCTCACCCGGCGTCCGGGGCAGGTGGCGGTGGAGAACTACTGGTAAGGAAAACGGCGCCCGAGGGCGCCGTTCTTCCGTTCATTGCGCAACGCTTCAGGGCCGGTTGTTCTGGGCCTTGAGCAGGTCGCGGATCTCGCCCAGCAGTTCCTCTTCCTTGGTCGGCACAGGCGGCAGGCTCGGGGCCACGGCCTCTTCGCGCTTCAGGCGGTTGATGGCCTTGACGCCCATGAAGATGGCGAAGGCGACGATGATGAAGTCCAGGATGCTCTGGATGAACTTGCCATAGGCCATCACCACGGCGGGCGCACTGCCCTCGGCGGCCTTGAGTGTGATGGCCAGGTCACTGAAATCCACGCCGCCGATCAGCATACCGATCGGGGGCATGATCACGTCGCCGACAAAGGACGAGACAATTTTGCCGAAGGCGGCACCGATGATGATACCGACGGCCATGTCGACCACATTGCCTTTGACCGCAAAGGCCTTGAACTCACTTAGCACGCCCATAGGTTATTTCCTTGTTACAGATGAGGTTGGTGTTGGCAGTGTAAATCAGTGAAACGCGGCCTGCGCGAAACACCTTCTTACAATGCTCGCTTTTATCGACACATCTTTCGACGATTAGTTTGCAAAGTGCCACTAATCGCGCGGGAAATAGACCGTAAACCGCTGATCCGGAAGAAAAATCTGTCAATCATGGCGTTGCGAATTTTCTATTTATGTTTGAAGGAACGGTTCTCTAGCCTCTGACCGGCGCACCTGGATGCGCCTTCGAAAAGACAGAGGAACCGCACATGACTTCCGCACTTGGCCTTGGGGCATTGCCCGCCCGCCGCACTTTCGCTGCGCTCACCGCCAGCCTGCTGACCCTTTCCGTCAGCGCCGCCCCGTTGACCCGCGACAACGGCGCAGCGGTCGGCGACAACCAGAACTCGCAGACCGCCGGGGCCAATGGCCCGGTGCTGCTGCAGGACGTGCAACTGATCCAGAAGCTCCAGCGCTTCGACCGCGAGCGCATTCCGGAGCGGGTGGTGCACGCCCGCGGCACCGGCGCCCACGGCACGTTCACCGCGACCGGCGACCTCAGCGACCTGAGCAAGGCCAAGGTCTTCGCCGCAGGTCAGGTCACCCCGGTCTTCGTGCGCTTCTCATCGGTGGTGCACGGCAACCATTCCCCGGAAACCCTGCGCGATCCGCGCGGCTTCGCCACCAAGTTCTACACGGCCGACGGCAATTGGGATCTGGTCGGCAACAATTTCCCGACCTTCTTCATCCGCGATGCGATCAAGTTTCCGGACATGGTGCACGCGTTCAAGCCGGATCCGCGCACCAACCTGGACGACGATTCGCGGCGCTTCGACTTCTTTTCCCATGTGCCGGAAGCGACACGCACCCTGACGGAGCTGTATTCCAACTCCGGTACCCCGGCCAGTTACCGGGAAATGGACGGCAACAGTGTGCATGCCTATAAGTTGGTCAACGCAAAGGGTGAAGTTCACTACGTGAAGTTTCACTGGAAAAGTTTGCAGGGCATCAAGAACCTGACGCCGGAACAGGTCGTGAAAGTTCAGGGGCAAGACTACAGTCACATGACCCATGACTTGGTGGCCAATATTGGAAAGGGCAACTTTCCAAAATGGGACTTGTACATTCAGGTGCTAAAACCTGAAGACTTGTCCAAGTTTGACTTCGATCCTCTTGACGCAACCAAGATCTGGCCCGGTGTTGCTGAGCGAAAAGTTGGACAAATGGTGTTGAACCGCAATCCGTCGAACGTCTTCCAGGAAACCGAACAAGTTGCCATGGCGCCAAGTAACCTGGTGCCCGGCATCGAGCCTTCCGAAGACCGTTTGTTGCAGGGCAGGGTCTTCGCTTATTCGGATACGCAACTTCACCGTATCGGCGCCAATGCCATGCAGTTGCCGATCAACGCGCCCAAAGTCGCCGTGAACAACGGCAACCAGGACGGTGCGATGAATGCCGGCGCCAGCCGTTCCGGCGTGAACTATCAGCCGAGCCGTCTGCTGCCCCGCGAGGAGACGCCGGATGCGCGCTACAGCCAGGCGGCCCTGCAGGGCAGCACCCAGCAGGCGAAGATCCAGCGCGAGCAGAACTTCCGGCAGGCAGGCGATCTGTACCGCTCGTACAGCCGGCAGGAGCGCCAGGACCTGATCGACAGCTTCGGCGCCTCTCTGGCGGGTGCGGATGACGAGAGCAAGCACATCATCCTGTCTTTCCTGTACAAGGCCGATCCCGAGTACGGCACCGGCGTGGCGAAAGTGGCCAAGGGCGACCTGGCGCGGGTCAAGGCGCTGGCGGCCAACCTGGCGGACTGAAGCCTGAACGCTGCCGACCGATGAGCGCCGCTGCGCCCATCGGTCGCGGCTGCGTTATCATCGCGGTTTTTGCCGGGGGTTCAGATGGCCAAGGCCAAGCGCATGTACGGCTGCACCGAGTGCGGCGCCACCTTTCCCAAGTGGGCAGGGCAGTGCGGCGAGTGCGGTGCCTGGAACACCCTGACCGAAACCCTGGTCGAGAGCGGCGGGGCGGCGGCGCCGAGCGGCCGCACCGGCTGGGCGGGGCAGCAGGCGCAGATCAAGACGCTGGCCGAAGTCAGCGTCGAAGAGGTTCCGCGCTTCACCACCGCCTCCGGCGAGCTGGACCGGGTGCTGGGCGGCGGTCTGGTGGACGGTTCGGTGGTGCTGATCGGCGGCGATCCCGGCATCGGCAAATCGACGATCCTGCTGCAGACCCTGTGCAACCTGGCCCGCAGCATGCCGGCCCTGTACGTCACCGGCGAAGAGTCCCAGCAGCAGGTGGCGATGCGCGCCCGGCGCCTGGGCTTGCCGCAGGACCAACTGCGGGTGATGACCGAGACCTGCATCGAAAGCATCATCGCCACGGCCCGACAGGAAAAGCCGCGGGTGATGGTGATCGACTCGATTCAGACGATCTTTACCGAACAGCTGCAATCGGCGCCGGGCGGCGTGTCTCAGGTGCGCGAGAGCGCGGCGCTGCTGGTGCGTTACGCCAAGCAGAGCGGCACGGCGATTTTCCTGGTGGGCCACGTCACCAAGGAAGGTGCGCTGGCCGGCCCGCGCGTGCTGGAGCACATGGTCGATACCGTGCTGTATTTCGAAGGCGAGTCCGATGGCCGGCTGCGCTTGCTGCGGGCGGTGAAGAACCGCTTCGGTGCGGTCAACGAACTGGGCGTGTTCGGCATGACCGACAGGGGATTGAAGGAAGTCTCCAACCCATCGGCGATTTTTCTGACCCGTGCCCAGGAAGAAGTGCCGGGCAGCGTGGTGATGGCAACGTGGGAAGGCACCCGGCCGATGCTGGTGGAGGTTCAGGCGCTGGTGGACGACAGCCATCTGGCCAACCCGCGCCGGGTGACGCTGGGCCTCGACCAGAACCGCCTGGCGATGCTGCTGGCGGTGCTGCACCGTCACGGCGGCATCCCGACCCACGACCAGGACGTGTTCCTCAACGTGGTCGGCGGCGTGAAGGTGCTGGAGACCGCTTCGGACCTGGCGTTGATGGCGGCGGTCATGTCGAGCCTGCGCAACCGGCCGTTGCCCCACGACCTGCTGGTGTTCGGCGAGGTCGGCCTGTCCGGTGAGGTGCGTCCGGTGCCCAGCGGCCAGGAGCGCCTGAAGGAAGCGGCCAAGCACGGCTTCAAGCGCGCGATCGTGCCCAAGGGCAATGCACCGAAGGAAGCGCCGCAAGGCTTGCAGATCATTGCCGTGACGCGGCTGGAGCAGGCGCTGGATTCGCTGTTCGAATAGCCCGGTTTCCCTGTAGGCGCCAGCAGATGGCGCCTACCGGGGAACGACGGTGTTCACAGCTCGATCAGCGCAGCCAGTTCGCGCTCAAGCTCGGACTCGTCCGCCAGGTTGAGCTCGATCAGCCGACGCAGGCGCTGGATCGACTCCAGGCTGATGTGCCGGCAGACAAACCCCAGCTGTCCGCGGTCCTCGTGCGCCAGTTGGGCGTCCATCTCGATCTCGACGTCATCGCTCAGGTGGATGCTGACGAAAAAGTCCTGATCCGGGTTTCCGAGCCACGGCTGCGGCTTCTCGATCAGAAGCCCCTTGAGCGACAGGTCGACCAGCTTCACCGGCCAGATGTACTCGCCTTGGCTCAATTCGGTCTTGGCATCGAACGCAATACGTTTGAAGCGGCGACGCTCGCTCATGGCGCACTCCTCTTGAAGGTACGCTGACTATAGACCCGCCCTGTCGGACGCGGCCAGCCCCGCAGGCGGCCTCAGACCAATGTCGGGTATGGTCTTTGCGGCCAACAGCGCTAAACTCGGGGTGGCTGTCTTTCTTGTCCACCCTGGCTGGAATAATAAAATGAAAAATAATAATAGCCCGCTACGCCACTTACCCTGGCTGGTGCTGGCAATCGTAGGAGCGTGCGCCCTGGGCGTCGTGGCTTTGCGCCGAGGCGAGGCGATCAACGCCTTGTGGATCGTGGTCGCCGCCGTGGCCATCTATCTGGTCGCGTACCGCTACTACAGCCTGTTCATCGCAAACAACGTGATGCAACTCGATCCGCGCCGGGCCACCCCCGCCGTGATCAACAACGACGGTCTGGACTACGTGCCGACCAACAGACACATCCTCTTCGGACACCACTTCGCGGCCATCGCCGGCGCGGGCCCCCTGGTCGGCCCGGTGCTGGCGGCGCAGATGGGCTACCTGCCCGGCACCCTCTGGCTGATCGCCGGCGTGGTGCTGGCGGGCGCGGTGCAGGACTTCATGGTGCTGTTCATGTCCACCCGCCGCAACGGCCGCTCCCTGGGCGACATGGTGCGCGAGGAAATGGGCCGCATCCCCGGCACCATCGCCCTGTTCGGCTGCTTCCTGATCATGATCATCATCCTCGCGGTGCTGGCGCTGATCGTGGTCAAGGCCCTGGCCGAAAGCCCGTGGGGCATCTTCACCGTGATGGCGACCATCCCGATCGCGATGTTCATGGGCGTCTACATGCGCTACATCCGTCCGGGCCGCATCGGCGAGATCTCGGTGATCGGCGTGTTGCTGCTGCTGGGCTCGATCTGGCTGGGCGGGCAGGTCGCCGCCGATCCGGTGTGGGCCAAGGCCTTCACCTTCACCGGCGTGCAGATCACCTGGATGCTGATCGGCTACGGCTTCGTCGCGGCGGTGCTGCCGGTGTGGCTGATCCTCGCCCCGCGCGACTACCTCTCCACCTTCCTCAAGATCGGCACCATCATCGCCTTGGCGATCGGCATCCTGGTCACCATGCCCGAGCTGAAAATGCCGGCGCTGACCCAGTTCGTCGACGGCACCGGCCCGGTATGGAAGGGCGGCCTGTTCCCGTTCCTGTTCATCACCATCGCCTGCGGCGCGGTGTCCGGGTTCCACGCGCTGATCTCCTCCGGCACCACGCCGAAGCTGCTGGACAACGAAACCAACGCCCGCTACATCGGCTACGGCGGCATGCTGATGGAGTCCTTCGTGGCCATCATGGCCATGGTCGCCGCTTCGGTGATCGAGCCGGGCGTGTACTTCGCCATGAACAGCCCGGCGGCCGTGGTCGGCGGTGATGTGGTGGCGGTGGCGACGGCGGTCAGCAACTGGGGCTTCGCCATCACTCCGGATGCGCTGCAGGCCGTGGCCCACGACATCGGCGAAACCACCATCCTGGCCCGTGCCGGCGGCGCACCGACCCTGGCGGTCGGCATCGCGCAGATCCTGCACAGTGTCCTGCCGGGCGAGAACACCATGGCGTTCTGGTACCACTTCGCGATCCTGTTCGAGGCGCTGTTCATCCTGACCGCCGTGGACGCCGGCACCCGCGCCGGGCGCTTCATGCTGCAGGACCTGCTCGGCTCCTTCGT
Organism: Pseudomonas sp. NPDC089534; assembly: GCF_044749305.1. Lineage (NCBI taxonomy): Bacteria > Pseudomonadati > Pseudomonadota > Gammaproteobacteria > Pseudomonadales > Pseudomonadaceae > Pseudomonas > Pseudomonas sp. NPDC089534. The sequence goes on from NZ_JBIVHR010000030.1 coordinate 32,619, forward strand.
GCCGGCGCTCAAGCGCACCGAGTCCTGGACGGCCAACCTGATCGCCACCGCCGGCTGCGTGGCGATGTGGGGCTGGCTGCTGTACCAGGGCGTGATCGATCCGCTGGGCGGCATCAACACCCTGTGGCCGCTGTTCGGCATCTCCAACCAGATGCTGGCGGGCATCGCCCTGATGCTCGGCACCGTCGTGCTGATCAAGATGAAGCGCCAGCGCTACATCTGGGTCACGCTGCTGCCGGCCGCCTGGCTGCTGATCTGCACCACGACCGCAGGCTTCATCAAGCTATTCGACGCCAACCCGGCGATCGGCTTCCTGTCGCTGGCCAAGAAGTACAGCGATGCGCTGGCCGCAGGCCAGGTGCTCGCGCCGGCCAAGAGCGTGGAGCAGATGCAGCACGTGATCTTCAACGCCTACACCAACGCGACGCTGACGGCGCTGTTCCTGTTCGTGGTGTTCAGCATCCTGTTCTATGCGCTCAAGGTCGGCATCGCCGCCTGGGGCAAAAAAGAGCGCACGGACAAAGAATCGCCGTTCCAGGCCCTGCCGGACGCGTAACCTGAGGATTGCACCATGTTCAATGACCTGAGTCGCCTCGGTAAATACCTCGGTCAGGCCGCGCGCCTGATGGTCGGCATGCCCGACTACGACACTTACGTCGAGCATATGCAGACCAAGCACCCGGACAAGCCGGTGATGGACTACGAGACGTTCTTCCGGGAACGTCAGGAGGCCCGTTACGGCGGCAAGGGCGGGCCGAAGTGCTGTTGAGCTGACAGCCTGCGGCCGACGCGGTAAACCTGTGGGAGCCAGCCCGCTGGCGATGGCGCAGAGTCATTCGACAACGATGTCGACTGACCCGCCCTCATCGCCGGCAGGCTGGCTCCCACATTTGTTTTGAGTCTTTTCAGGAGATCGAGCGTTGTCCTCTCCCATTCCCGTCACGGTGCTCAGCGGTTTCCTCGGCGCCGGCAAGACCACCTTGCTGCGCCACCTGCTCAAGGCCGAGCACGGCCTGAAGATCGCCGTGATCGAAAACGAATTCAGCGACGCCGGCATCGACACCCAGTTGCTCGGCGACGAACCCGTGCAGGTCATGACCCTGGCCAACGGCTGTGTCTGCTGCACCATCCACACCGACCTGACCAAGGCCCTGTACCTGCTGCTCGAACGGCTGGACGGCGGCGAAATCGCCTTCGACCGGCTGGTGATCGAGTGCACCGGCCTGGCCGACCCGGCGCCGGTGGCGCAGACCTTCTTCATCGACGAAGAACTGCGCGAGCGTTACCTGCTCGACGGCATCATCACCCTGGTGGACGCCGCGCATGCCGACGTGCACCTGACCCAGACCATCGCCCAGGCGCAGGTCGGATTCGCCGACCGTTTGCTGGTGAGCAAGACCGATCTGGTGGACGAAGCCGCCTTCACCGCCCTGAGCGAGCGGCTGACGCGGATCAACCGGCGGGCGCCGATCCGTGTGGTCGAGCACGGCCGGATCGACCTGGCCGAACTGCTCGATGTGCGGGGCTTCAACCTCAATGCCGACCTGGGCGGCGGGGTGAGCCTGCGGCCGGTGCGCCAGGCGCCGTCCGTCGACCGGATCTCCAGCCTGGTGCTGCGCACCGACCGGCCGCTGGACATCGACCGGCTCAGCGGGTTCATGAACGAGCTGCTGGAAGCGCATGGACGGCAACTGTTGCGCTACAAGGGCGTGCTGAACATTGCCGGAGAGGATCGGCGGCTGGTCTTCCAGGGCGTCCTGAAACTGTACGGTTTCGACTGGGACACCGAATGGGCCGAAGGCGAGGTGCGGGAAAGCGTGATCGTGTTCATCGCCGATGACCTGCCTGAAGAGAAGATCCGGGCGGGGTTCGCCGAGATGGCGGGCTGAGGGAGCGGCACCGGCAGGCAGGCTCCCACAGACTTTAGGGCAGCACCGGCCACTGCGGAAGCGGGCTGCCCGCGAGGCCGGTCTAGCCGACGGCGCTGCACTCGCGGGGCGAGGCGAGCAGTCTGTCTTCCAGACGGTCCAGGTACCGGTTCATCAGCACCGCTGCCTTGTCCGCATCCCCGCCTTCCACCGCCTCGACGATCGCCAAATGCGCCTGCCATGCGTCGCCCTCGGGCGCCTGCCCGGCATTGCGTGCGGTGGCCAGCGACGTCAACGGCACCAGGCTGCCCAGAAAGTGCGCCAGCGGCGCATTCCCCGCCAACTGCGCCAGCAGCAGATGAAACTCCCCGGACAGCCGGATCGCCGCACCGCGACGCGCTTGCGCCACGGCCAGGCGCTCGCGCTCCACACAGGCCCGCAAGCGCTTGAGCCCGTCAGGCGATGCATTGCGGCACGCCATGCGCACCAGCGTGGTTTCGGCCAGGCGCCGTGCGTGCAGGGCTTGCCGGGTCTGCTCGGCCCCGGGTTCGGCGACCCGGGGCCGATGATGGGCGCGCAACACAATGACGTGTTCATGGGACAACTGCGTCAGCACCCGGCGCACCTGCGCGCGGCTGACGCCGAACATCGTTTTGAGACTGTCTTCCGTGAAGCGCTCCGCAGGCCCGATCCGCTGCTCAAGGATCGCCTCGAACACGTGCGGATACAGATCCTCCGCCGGTGCCCGCAGGCGGGGGAAGGGCAGGGCCGACGACATCCGGCGGGTGTGCGGCGACGTGGCAAGGCTGTTCATGGCCGGTCTCCAGTGTGAAGCGATTCAGTTGCCGAGGTTGTCATCCGGAATGTTCAGCTCGATGCCCATCCGCCGTCCCTCGCGCAGGATGTGCCGACGCATTTCGGCGCTGGCCTGGGCGCTGTTCCGGTTGCGGATGGCACGCACCACGGCCTCGTTCTCTTCCAGGCGTTCGGCCAGATGCTCCGGCGAGTTGCGCAGCACCTCGGCGCTTTGCTTGAGGGCATTGCCGGTCTGCTGCACCACGCTCTGGAAGATCGGGTTGGAGGTCAGGGCGAACAGTTCCTCGTGGAAGGCGATGTAGGCGTTGGCCCCGGCTTCGCTGTCGCCGGCGTCGAGGGCCTCGCGCATGTCCATCAGGGTCAGGCGCAGTTGCCCGACTTCCTTGCTGCCGACCGACTGCGCCACCAGGCCGACGATGAACGGCTCCAAGGTGTAGCGCAGCTGCAGCACGTCCTCGAGGCTGGCGCGGGCGACGGCGCTGTCGGGGCTGTGCGCCTCCTCGGCCTGGGCATCGAGCACCACCACGCCTTTGCCGGGCATCGAGCGCACCAGGCCCAGGGTTTCCAGCACGGTCACCGCTTCGCGCAGGCTCGGGCGGCTGATGCCCAGTTGTTCGGCCAGTTCGCGCTGGCCCGGCAGCATGTCGCCGGAGCGCCATTGGCCCCGGGCCAGTGCGGCGCGGAGTTTTTCCACCACTGAGTTGACGACGGTTGAAGTAGTAATCACGTGTTCGCTCCATGGGCCGTGCCTGCGTTCCGGCAGGCACGGCGGTCATTCAGAATTCTTTGGCGGCCGCCTGGGCGGCCGGTTTTCTCGGTTGGAAGGTATAGCCCTGCTGGCCGCTGAGCACCTTGTTGGCCCGTTGCACATCGATGTCCCTTTCCCAGCGGGCGATGGCCACGGTGGCGACGCAGTTGCCGGTGAGGTTGGTCAGCGCCCGGCCGATGCCCATGAACCAGTCCACCGCCAGCACCAGCACCAGGCCCACCACCGGAATCGCCGGAATCGCGGTCAGCGTCGCGGCCAGGATCACCAGCGCGGAGCCCGGAATGCCGTGGGCGCCCTTGGAGGTGATCAGCGACACCAGCAGGATCGTCAGCAGGTCGGTCATGGCCAGCGGCGTGCCGGTGGCGTTGGCGATGAAGACGATGGCCAGGGTCAGGTAGATCGAAAAGCCGTCGAGGTTGAACGAGTAGCCGGTGGGGATCACCAGCCCGACGGTGGAGCTGCCGATGCCCAGGTGTTCGAGCTTGCGCATCACTTGCGGCAGCACGGCGTCGGAGGACGCGGTGCCGAGCACGATCAGCAGTTCCTCGCGCAGGTATTTGAGCAACGGCCACAGGCGCAGGCCCGAAAGACGCATCACCAGGCCCAGGATCAAGCTCACGAACGCCGCGCAGGTCAGGTAGAACAGGCCGATCAGGCTGCCCAGGTGCTGCAGCGAGTCCAGGCCGTACTTGCTGGTGGTGAAGGCGATGGCGCCGAACACGCCGATGGGCGCCAGGCGCACGATCATGCCCATGATCCGGAAGATCACGTGGCTCAGTTCGTTGATCAGGCGTGAGATCCCGGAGGCCGCCTCGCCCACCAGGTTCAGCGCGCTGCCGAACAGGACGGAGAACAGCAGCACCTGCAGGATGTTGTTGTCGGCGAAGGCGCCGAGGGCCGATGCCGGTATCAGATCCATCAGGAACTGGGTGGTGGTGTGCATGTGCTGGCCGCGTTCGGCGATGTCGCCCATGTCGGCGGCGGACAGCTGCTCCAGGTGGATGTTGGCGCCGCTGCCGATCCCGGTGGTGAAGGCGAACACCAGGCCGATCACCAGGGCGAGGGTGGTCAGGACTTCGAAATAGATCACCGACTTGAGGCCGATGCGCCCGACCTTCTTCAGGTCGCCTGCGCCGCTGATGCCGCTGACCACCACGCAGAACACGATCAGGCCGATGAGCATCTTGATCAGTTTGATGAAACCGTCGCCCAGCGGTTTGAGCTGGGCCGAGTATTCAGGAAGGGTCAGTCCGCAGACGATGCCGAGCATCAGGCCGAGAACCACTTGGAGGAAGATCGAACGCGAGCACCATCTGAGCATGGGAGGAATCCTGGTCGGTGTCCTGGCGGCCCTGCGCATGGCGCGACGGGCTGAGGACTTAATTATTGTGGTCTTACCGGTATGTCCAGTGCGGGTGCAGGATAGGCGCTGTTTTTGAATGGCTGCAAGTGAAAAGTGAGAAATTGGCTTGACCGGTCTGACCAGTGGTTGGTTGCCGCCAGTCTTTGTGTCTGTGCTGTGGTGGGCAGGGCCCGGCCGGGAAGGGCCGGGCCTTGGTGTCGGGGACGCAGCGCCGTCAGTACGGTGTCGACTCAATAAGGCGCATTGCGTTGCAGGATGTTCAGCTTGAAGTCCAGTGGGGCTGAGCTTCGGTTCCGGTCGGTGCGGATGAACGTGCCGACGTTCGGATCAAGTTCGTTGCGGCTCAAGCCGGCCCGAAGGAGTTTGCCGGCGCGTGTCTGTATCCGGACAGTGGGTGTGTCGCTGTCGAGGTGATCCAGGGTGATGATCTTGCCGTTGGCGTCCAGCAAGTTGAAAGTTGTTTGGTCGCCGTCTTTGGTTGCATAGGCGTTGAGAAAGTCTTTCTGCTCTTTGCTGACGGTTCTGTAGTGATAGTCGCCGGGGGTCAATATATAGATCGTGTAATAGTCGTCGATGCCCCTGAAATAGAAAGTCAGTGCGTCAGGCGCGACGTTTCGGCTCAGGAACAAATAGTCGGAAACATCAATGTGGGAAGAAAAAGTGAAGAGCTCGTAGTCGGGGCGCAGTGTCGAGACTTTCTTGCCGTAGGTCAGTCTTGGAAAATGGGGGTTTCCAAGGCGGGTACTGAAAGTTGCAATGAAGGATTTTTCCTGGTCGGTGCTCATAGGATGCTCAGGGTTCTGAGTGTTTGTTGAAAAGTTCAGTGTCGCGGGAGGTTGAAGTGCGTCGGGCAGGCCTGGGTCAGACTTCGTCCGGGGCGCTCAGGAACGAGGCGTTGCGCTCGATGATCCGCAATTTGAATACGATGCCTTCCTGGTCGGTTTCGCCCAGGTACAGGTAGGGCGCGCCTCTGCGGCGGAGGCTGCCGACATGCCGGGCGCTGCGTGCCTGGAGCCGGATGAGGTGGGTGTCGCGGGTCAGGTCCGGCAGCGTGATGACGCGGTTGTCCAGGTTCAGCAGATTGAAGGAGGTGGTGTCGCGGCCCGCCGGGAGGAAGGCCCCGAGGAAACCGGAAGGGTCTTTGCTCAGGCAGTGTCCTGCGTAGACGGGGTGGGACCTTATGTAGAGGTGGTAATAGTCGTCCGTGCAGCGGAAGTAGATCGTCAGTGGCGCGGGATCGGGGATGTCCTGGCGGGAGCGATGGCCCAGCAGGTGGCTGTCGTTTTTCCGTTTCGGTGCGCCAGTGAAGAAACCACCGGAAAACTGTGTGTCCAGGCGTATGGCCGGAGTTTCGTGCAACTGGCCCAGAAAGTTAACGTGGTGAGTGTCCAGCGCTAATGTTGCGATGAAAGAGTTTTGTCTGTTTGTTCTCATGGATTCTTCCTTGAATTCCAGTGATGAGTGATTTTCTGGTTTGGCGTAGTTGTATGTTTTTGTGTTGTTGCCTGGATGACTTTATTGGTGATGGAAATTCTTGTGAACGATAACAGTTGGTTCTTTGATGTGGTCGCCATTAATGGGGCGTTGTTGTTTCAAGTCTTGAATGGAATGAAGGAAAGTTGCTTGGGGAAAGGGGCGCGAGTCAGGGAAACGGCTTTTGGCGGGCGAAAAAAAACCGGCCAATCACTTGGCCGGTTTTCCGTGCTGCGGTTCAGGCTGCTATTAGGCGCCGTACACCGGCAGCTTCTTGCAGATGGCCTTGACCTTCTCGCGAACGGCATCGATCACCGCTTCGTTGTTCAGGTCGGCCAGGATGTCGCAGATCCAGCCGGCCAGTTCCTTGCACTCGGCCTCTTTGAAGCCGCGGGTGGTCACGGCCGGGGTGCCGAAGCGCAGGCCGGAGGTGACGAACGGCGAGCGCGGGTCGTTAGGCACGGAGTTCTTGTTCACGGTGATGAACGCTTTGCCCAGCGCGGCGTCGGCGTCTTTGCCGGAGATTTCCTGCTTGATCAGCGACAGCAGGAACAGGTGGTTCTGGGTACCGCCGGAAACCACGTCGAAACCGCGCTCGATGAACACGCCGGCCATGGCCTGGGCGTTCTTCACCACTTGCTGCTGGTAGGCCTTGAACTCAGGCTGCAGCGCTTCCTTGAAGCAGATCGCCTTGGCCGCGATCACGTGCTCCAGCGGGCCGCCCTGGGCGCCAGGGAACACGGCGGAGTTCAGCTTCTTCTCGATGTCGGCGTTGGCGCGCGCCAGGATCAGGCCGCCGCGCGGACCGCGCAGGGTCTTGTGGGTGGTGGTGGTCACGACGTCGGCGAACGGAACCGGGTTCGGGTAGACGCCGGCGGCGACCAGACCGGCCACGTGGGCCATGTCGACGAACAGGTAGGCGCCCACTTTGTCGGCGATTTCGCGGAAGCGCGGGAAGTCCAGCACCTGCGAGTAGGCCGAGAAACCGGCCACGATCATTTTCGGCTTGTGCTCGACCGCCAGGCGCTCGACTTCGTCGTAGTCGATCAGGCCGTTGGCGTCGATGCCGTACTGGATGGCGTTGTACA